>WGFP01000205.1 GCA_015492195.1 Acidiferrobacterales bacterium | reverse complement strand
GGGAAACGATACCTATAACTATCCCGGCAGTAGCAGCGTGGCAGGTCTGCGTCCGCCTGCCCGGGTTATGATCATCGACACCGCTCGCCCGGGTGCGGGCAACCGCCTCAATTTTGGAGGTGGTTACTCGCTTGGCTCCTTGCGGTTTGGTCTGGGTTCGCTCGTGATCGAGGTGGGCGACGAGGGCAATGAGATTATCCTACCGAATTTCGACCCCACCAACGTCTATGGCCCCCACGCCATCGAGACCTTCGAGTTCGCCGACGGCACGGTGTTGAGCTACGCCGAACTCATCAGCCAAGGCTTCGACATCGACGGCACCGTGGGTAATGACACCCTGAGCGGCACCAACATCACGGACCGTATTAATGGGTTGGACGGGGATGACATCATTACGGGTGGCAAAGGGGATGATATCTTAGCGGGCGGCGCCGGCAACGACACCTACGTCTTTAATTTGGGCGACGGGGTGGACACGATCACCGACCTCGCGACCAATACCGAAGGCAACGTCATCGCCTTCGGGCCCGGCATCACGGAGAACGACCTGTCGTTTCTGCGCGCGGGCGACGTGCTCACCATCGAATATGGCGCTGGCGGCGACGCTGTGCGGCTGCTCAACTTTGACCCCAGTAACACGGTCGGTTCCCTGGTGGTCGGCGGGATCGAGTTCGCGGACGGTTCGACGATCGACCTTACTGAGCGGTTCGCGAACAGCCCCCCGGTATTAAATACACCCATCGAGGATCAAGCAGTCAACGAAGACGCGCCGCTTAACTTCCAAATTCCGGCCGATACCTTCACCGACCCCGACGTGGGCGATACCTTGACGTACACGGCCACCTTGGCGGACGGCAATGCCCTGCCGGCCTGGCTCGCCTTCGATCCCGCTACCCGGACCTTCACCGGCACGCCGGAGAACGACGACGTGGGAGACGTTGAAGTCCAGGTCACGGCCACGGATCAGGAAGGCTTAACTACTTCGGATACATTCGTATTGACCGTGAACAACGTCAACGACGCCCCGGTCGTGGCCACCCCGCTGCCGGACCTCACGGCCTACGAGGGCAGCCCGTTCCGCTTCGAGGTGCCGGGTGATGCGTTCGTCGACGAGGACGCAATCCCCGGGGACCGGCTCGCCTTCGAGATCGCCGCCGCCAACGGCACCCTGCCCGATTGGCTGACCGTCGATCCGGCAACGGCCACGCTGGCGGGCACGGCCCCGACCGACAGCACGCTCATCGGCACCGAGGCCGACGACGTGCTCGTGGACACCGACGCCGGACTGGTGGACCGCTACGCAATCCGCGTCACCGCCACCGACCTGGAAGGCCTGAGCGCTACCGATGATTTCATGCTCACACTCATGGGGGTGCCGGGCAATGATCTGCTCGACGGGCGCGCCGGCGACGACGTGCTTGACGCCGGCGGCGGCCACGACACCCTCATCGGCGGCGCGGGCAATGACACGCTGATCGGCGGCACCGGGGACGATACTTATATATATAACCTCGGTGACGGCCTTGATCGGATCGACGACGCTGCCGGCACCGACACCATCGCCTTCGGCACAGGCATCGCCTTCGCCACCACCGCCATCCGCCTGAATGAGACCAACGGCCAAACCGTAGCCCAGTTGCGGCTCCTCGATGCCGACGGCTGCGAGCTTCCCCATCAGGGCCTAGACATCCCCCTAAACCCCGACGGCAGTTCGCCCATCGAGGCCTTCACATTCCCCGACGGCTCGCAATATTCCCTGGATGACCTCGTCATTCAGACCCAAACCCATCACGGCACCAAGAAGGCCGATACCCTTGTCACCGGCCGCCACGACGACACGATCACTGCCGGCAAGGGCAACGACACCGTCTACGGCGGCACGGGGAATGACACCGTCTACGGCGGCAAGGGCAAGGACACCCTGTACGGCCAGGGCGGCCACGACACCCTCTATGGGGGCCAGGGCAAGGACACCCTCGATGGGGGCTGCGGCGACGACACCCTCATCGGCGGTAAAGGCAAAGACACCCTCAATGGCGGGAAGGGCAACGACACCCTCATCGGCGGTAAAGGCAAAGACACCTTAATCGGCGGCGAAGGGGACGACACCCTGCTCCTCGGCCACGGCAAAGACACCATCGTCTTCAACCCAGGCGACGGCTGGGACACCCTCATCACCCGCTACGTCAAAGACGAGAAACATCATGACGACGACGAGGACCATAAAAAACCCGGTCACGAGGACGACCCGGCGAAGATTACATACAGCAAGGACAACAAACTCCTCTTCGGCGAGGCCATCACCCCCGAACGCCTGTGGTTCCAACGCAACGGGGATAACCTCATCGTCTCCCTCCTCGGTACAAGTGACGGCCTGACCATCGAAGACTGGTACGCCCCGCCCCCGGACGACGACGATAATAATAAGAAACACGGGAACGGCCACGGCAAGCACGACGAGCACGACGACAAAGACTTCCCCATCGACGAGTTCAAAACCGCCGACGGCGCCGAGCTCGACGCTAAACGGGTCGACCTCCTGGTCCAGGCCATGGCCGCCTTCACCCCCGGTCCCGCGGGCGAACTCTCCCTCTCCCCCGACCAACAGGAGAACCTCACCGCCACCATTACCGCGGCGTGGGAGGTGGGGCATTGAGGTAGCAATAAGTTCGGTTGGCTGTTGACGAGTCTTACCGCCTGTTTTCGGTCTCAAATATCAGTCAGGCGGCGAGCTGTTTCACATTGAGTTTTTTGGCGCGTTTTTGTGCGTGCCAAAGATCGTACTGCATCTGCATCGTCAGCCAACTTTCCGGCGTCGTATTAAAGGCCTTTGCCAGGCGAATCGCCATCTCCGGCGAAACGCCGGTATGACCGTTCAAGAGTTCCGAGAATGCCTTGCGCGACACCTTAAGGGCCTTGGCCGTATGTGTGACCGACAGTCCCAGCGGCTCAAGACAGAGCTCTCGAATCACTTCACCGGGGTGAGGAGGATTGTGCATCATCATAGGTAATTTCTCCTTCAATGATAATCGCGATAATCGACATCCACGGCATTTTCCGCTTCGAACCGAAAGACGATCCGCCAATTTCCGCTGACCGAAACGGCGTAGTACCCTCTAAGGTCACCGTGAAGCGGGTGTAATTTCAGCCCAGGCAAATCCATATCTTGTGGTTTTTGTGAAGCGTTCAGACGCGCCAGGATCAACCGCAAGCGTTGAGCGTGTTCAGGGCGGATGCCCAACTTTTTTCCGGTTCGGAAAAAGGTTTCCAAGCCTTTATGCCGGAACCTCGTTATCACTTAATTAATGTAACCTGGTAGGTGACACGTGTCAAACCTGCGGGGCCTTTGTGTTTTCGGCATCAGGGCCGCCGGGTTCGTCGGGCCGATTGCGATTTATCCAAAAGGGCTTATAATTTTGTCCTGAATAAGCAGGTTGGTAAGAATGTTAAGAAGTGGGCCGCGCGCCCACTTTTGTTTTATAGGACAATGGGTTATGTACGGCGACAGGGCCAAGCTGCGGGGGCTGCTTGAGCCCGGGGCCAGGGCCCTGGGCTTCGAGTTGGTGGATGTGGAGCTGAGCGGAAGCGGCCGGCACGCCACCCTGCGGGTCTATATCGACGGCCCGCACGGGGTCAGCGTCGACGATTGCGCGGACGTAAGCCACCAGTTAAGCGCCATCCTCGACGTCGAGGACCCGCTGCCCGGCAGCTATACCCTCGAGGTGTCGTCGCCCGGACTGGACCGGCCGCTGGTGACGCCGGAGGATTTCAGGCGGTTCATCGGCGAAACCGTCAAGATCAGGCTGCGGGAACCGCTCATGGGCCGGAAAAATTTTACCGGCCGCCTGGTGGAGGCTGCCGGCGACCATGTGGTAGTGGAAGCCGACTCGGCCTCCGGCGGGGACAAAGAGCGCTTTAATTTGGTATTTGAAAACATCGACAAGGCAAGGCTGGTGCCACGTTTGTAAATGGCGGTTTGGATGAAGCCGGCGGGCCTGATGGGAGTTATTTATTATGGGTAACGAGATTTTGATGATCGTGGACGTCGTATCGCGCGAGAAGGGCGTTGATAAGGACATCATCTTTCAAGCGATCGAGGCGGCGCTGGCGACGGCGACGCGCAAGCGTCATAAAGACGATATCGACGCGCGCGTCGTCATCGACCATGAGACCGGCGAATACGACACCTTTCGCCGTTGGGAAGTGGTGGAAGACGAGGTCGAGGAACTTGAATTCCCGGACCGTCAGATAAGGTTGAGCGACGCCCGCAAGCGCGATCCGGATGTCGAGGTCGGCGGATATATCGAGGAACCCTTGGAACCCGTTGAGTTCGGGCGCATCGCCGCGCAGGCGGCCAAACAGGTCATCATGCAGAAGGTGCGCGAGGCGGAGCGCGAGCAGATCGTCAACCAGTACCACGAGCGCAAGGGCGAGATGGTTACCGGCGTCGTCAAACGCCTGGAACGGGGCGACGCCATCGTGGATCTCGGCAACGCCGAGGCGCTGTTGCCTAAATCGGCCATGATTCCGCGCGAGGGGTTGCGCCCCGGGGACCGCCTGCGCGCGTTGCTGGAAGACGTGAAATCCGTGCCGCGGGGGCCGCAGCTGTTCTTAAGCCGCACGGCGCCCCAGCTGCTGGTGGAATTGTTCAAGCTCGAGGTTCCGGAAGCCGGTGAGGGATTGATACAGATTCACGGTGCGTCGCGCGATCCGGGCATGCGCGCCAAGATCGCGGTCAGCTCCAGCGATCCGCGCATTGACCCGATCGGGGCATGCGTGGGCATGCGCGGGTCTCGCGTGCAGAGCGTGTCCAACGAGTTGGCCGGCGAGCGCGTGGACATTATTCACTGGTCGGACAACCCGGCTCAATTTGTGATCAACGCCCTCGCGCCCGCGGAGGTGTTGTCCATCCTGGTCGACGAAGAGCTCCACAGCATGGACGTCATCGTTGACGAGAAACAATTGTCGCAGGCCATCGGGCGCGGCGGGCAGAACGTACGTTTGGCATCGGACCTGACGGGATGGGAACTTAATATTATGACCGAGGAGGCCGCCAGCGAAAAAGGCGCCGCCGAAACGGCGAATGCCGTCAAGGTCTTTATGGAACAGCTCGACGTGGACGAAAATGTGGCTACCATCCTGGTCCAGGAAGGATTCAACAACCTGGACGAGGTGGCATATGTGCCCAAGCAGGAATTGCTGGCGATTGAGGAATTTGATGAAGAACTGGTTGATGAACTTCGGAACCGCGCGCGCGACTTTCTGTTGACCCGCGCCATTGCCCAGGAAGAGAAGATTACGATGGCGGAACCGGAAAAGGATTTGCTCGAGATGCAGGGCATGGACGAGCACACCGCCCACTTGTTGGCGAGTCACGGCATCAAGACAATGGAAGGGCTGGCGGAACAGTCCGTTGACGAGTTGTTGGAGATCGAAGGCATCTCCGAGGATCGCGCCAAGGAGTTGATCATGACCGCGCGCGCCCCTTGGTTTGAAAACCGCGAAGAGGCCTGACCGGAAGCGAACGATTTATGGCACAGACCACCATCAAAGGCTTTGCCAAACAGATCGGCGTTCCGCCGGCGACCTTGCTGCGCCAATTGATCGCCGCCGGGGTCGACGGCAAGCAGGCCGACGATACGCTGAGTGACGAGGAGAAACTGACCCTGTTGAATTTCTTGCGCGGCAACCACGAGGCCGGCGAGGGGGCCGCCAAGAAGAAGATCACGCTCAAGCGCAAGTCGACGAGTCAGATTACACAGAGTTCCCGTACCGGCCCGACACGTACCGTGCAGGTGGAGGTGCGCAAGAAACGCACCTTTGTGAAACGCAGCGTCATTGAAGAGGATCGTCCGCCGGAAGCCGAAGCCAAGCCGGCGGTTGCGGCCGATACCGCGAAAGAGACGGAAACCGCTGCGGCACCCGAAGCGGTGAGTGAAACGGCCCCGGCCCCGGCTGAACGTTCCGCTGAGGCGCCGGCACAAGAAACGACGCCGGCACCCGCGCCGCCCGCCAAGCCCGCGCCGAAGAAGACGCCGGCCAAGGGAAAACCGGACAAACATAAAAAAGGTCGTCTTGAAAGACTTGAAGAGCGCGAACGCGGCGAGCTGCACATCGCCGAAGGCAAAAAGATCCGCCGCAAGACCCGCCTTGCTCACAGGAAACCCGTGGTGACCAGCATGTCCGGCCAGCATGCGTTCGAGAGGCCGACACAGCCGGTCGTGCATGAGGTCTTATTGCCGGAAACCATCACCGTCGCCGAACTGGCCCAGAAGATGTCGGTCAAGGCCGCCGAAGTGATCAAGGTCTTGATGCAGCTGGGCACCATGGTGACCATCAATCAGGTTTTGGACCGGGATACCGCCGCCGTCGTGGTCGAGGAAATGGGGCATGTCGCCAAAGAGGCCAAGCCCAGCGATCCCGAGGCGTTGCTGAGCCCCGTCAAAGAGGCCGCCGGCAAGCCGGAACCGCGTCCGCCGGTGATTACGGTGATGGGTCATGTCGATCACGGCAAAACCTCGCTGCTTGATCACATCCGCAAGACCAAGGTCGCAAGCGGCGAGGCGGGCGGCATCACCCAGCACATCGGCGCCTATCACGTTGAAACGCCCAAAGGCGTATTAACCTTTCTGGATACCCCCGGCCACGAGGCGTTTACCGCCATGCGCGCCCGCGGCGCCAAGGCGACGGATCTGGTCATCCTGGTGGTGGCCGCCGACGACGGCGTCATGCCGCAGACCGTCGAAGCGATTCATCACGCCCGCAACGCCAAGGTTCCGCTGGTCGTGGCGATCAACAAAATCGACAAACCGGAGGCTCAGCCCGAACGCGTTCAGCAGGAGCTTTCCAAGCACGGCGTCATTCCCGAGTCATGGGGCGGCAACGAAATGTTCGTGAATGTTTCGGCGAAGACCGGCGAGGGCATCGACGATCTTTTGGAGACCGTGTTGCTGCAGGCGGAGGTGCTGGAGCTTAAGGCGGTGAAAGACGCCCCCGCCTCCGGATTGGTGGTGGAGGCGCGTCTGGACAAGGGACGCGGTCCGGTGGCGACGGTTCTGGTGCAACAGGGCACCCTGCGCAAGGGGGATATTATTCTCGCCGGACGCGAATACGGCCGGATCCGCGCGATGCTGGACGAAAGCGGCAAGCCGGTGAAAGAGGCGGGTCCGTCCATCCCGGTGGAGATACAGGGCCTCTCGGGCGTGCCGAACGCCGGCGAAGAGGCGGTGGTGGTGGAAAGCGAGCGCAAGGCGCGTGAGATCGCCCTGTACCGCCAGGGCAAATTCAAGGACATCCAGCTCGCGAAAAGTCAGGCCGCCAAGCTCTCGGACGTGTTTGAACAGATGGCGGAGGGCGAGGAGGCCAAAACCTTGAACCTGATTATTAAGGCGGATGTACAGGGTTCCGTGGAGGCCTTGACCGAGGCGCTGGAAAAACTTTCGAACGATGAGGTGAAGGTTAAGGTGATCCACGGGATGGTGGGCGGCATCACGGAATCGGACGCGAATCTCGCCGTGGCGTCGTCGGCGATTATCATAGGTTTCAACGTGCGCGCCGACGCCAGCGCCAAGCAACTGATAGAAAACAACGGCATCGATTTGCATTATTACAATGTCATCTACGACGCGGTGAATGAAGTCAAGGCGGCCATCAGCGGCATGCTCAAGCCCCAAATCAAGGAACAGGTTCTGGGCATGGCCGAGGTGCGCGAGGTCTTCCGCTTGCCCAAGATCGGCGCCATCGCCGGTTGCCATGTAACGGAAGGCGTTGTGCGACGCGGCCAGCCGATACGCGTACTGCGCGACAACGTCGTCATATTCGAGGGCGAGCTTGAATCGCTGCGTCGCTTCAAGGAGGACGTGGCGGAGGTCAAGGCCGGGATGGAGTGCGGTATTGGTGTAAAGAGTTATAACGATGTGAAGGTCGGGGATCAGATCGAGGTCTACGAGAAGGTCGAGGTTGCCCGAACACTGTGAATAGACAGGATTTACAGGATTTCTCAGGATTTACAAGATTAAGACTTTAAGAAAAATCCTGTTAATCCTGTTGAATTCAATTTTATGAAAGATCCCAACCGACCGCGTCGTGTCGCGGAATTGATCAAGCGGGAATTGGCGGTGCTGATTCCACGCGAACTGGATGATCCCAGGATGCATCCCATCACCTTGACCGGCGCCGAGGTGTCGTCCGATTTTTCATCGGCCAGAATCTATTTCACCTTGTTGGGAAACAGCGAGGATATGCGTGAGACGACCGCCG
The DNA here is from genome assembly GCA_015492195.1 of Acidiferrobacterales bacterium. Lineage (GTDB taxonomy): Bacteria > Pseudomonadota > Gammaproteobacteria > Acidiferrobacterales > Sulfurifustaceae > S146-88. Next base: position 2,209 of record WGFP01000205.1, on the reverse strand, counting down.
CGCTGAACCACGCCGCGGGATTTTTGCGGCGCGCGCTTAAACGGCGCCTGGTGTTGCGCAATGTTCCCGAGCTGCGTTTTTACTACGATGAGTCGGTCGAGAAAGGGGCCAGGATTTCCGGCCTGATCGATCGCGCCCTGTCGGAAGACAAAGGCCATAAAACCGATTGAACGAGGATTGCGTGGCGAGACACGTGCATAATTTCGGCGGCAGGGAAGCGGCACGCGCGGGAAGCCGTGCGCGCCGACGTTGCGATCCGGTGGACGGCGTGCTGTTGCTGGACAAGCCCCTGGGGATGACCTCCAATCAGGCGTTGCAAATCACCAAACGCCTGCTGCACGCCTGCAAGGCGGGCCACACCGGCAGTCTCGACCCCATCGCCACGGGTCTTTTGCCGCTTTGTTTCGGCGAGGCGACCAAGGTCTCGCAGTTTCTGCTGAATGCCGACAAACGTTACTGGACGGTATTCCGGCTGGGGGCAAGCACTGATACGTACGACAGCGAGGGCAAAACCACGGAGGTGCGTCCCGTCACGGTGCAACGCCGGGACATTGAACGGGCCTTGCGGCGCTTCGAGGGGGAGATCGAGCAGGTGCCGCCGATGTACTCGGCCGTAAAACATGAAGGCAAGTCGTTGTACAAACTTGCGCGGGCGGGGGTGCATGTGGAGCGCAAGTCCAGACAGGTGTTGGTGCATGAGCTGCGGTTGCTGGATTTTTATGATGATCAGATAGAGCTTGAGATCGCCTGTTCCAAGGGAACCTATATCCGCAGCCTCGCGCACGACCTGGGTCAGGTGCTTGGTTGCGGGGCGCATGTGGCGCAATTGCGCCGCCTGTCCGTGGGCGACTTGAACGTCGATCAGGCGTTTACCTTGGAGGCGCTTAGGAAGATGCCGCCGTCCGAGGCGGTCACCGAGGCGTTACTGCCGATTGACGCGGTGGTCAGCGACATGCCGGACATCCGCCTGACGCAGCTTGCAACCCATTACCTGTGTCAGGGGCAGGCCGTTTCGGTCAGACACAGCCACCCGCCCGGCTGGGTACGGCTTTATGATGCAAGGAATCGCTTTCTCGGCATGGGGCAGGTGCTCGACGACGGCCGGGTGGCGCCCCGGCGTCTCATGGGCGTTCATGGAAACCCCTGATATATCGGTAAAACAGGTTGAGGGCGAGGGTGTCCACAGGTAGAATACGCGCCCTCACGAATCGAAGATTTTAATTTTGCGAAAGTGTGCGAGGTGAGCAGACATGGCTTTCACGACTGAAAAGAAGGCTAAGATCATGAAAGATTATCAGACCCACCAGGGTGACACCGGCTCGCCCGAGGTGCAGGTTGCGCTGTTGTCGGCTCATATTGATGATTTATCCGGTCATTTCCAGGTTCACCCCAAGGACCATCATTCCCGCATAGGGCTTCTTAAAATGGTTAATAAGCGGCGCAAGCTGCTTGACTACTTAAAACACGTAGATAGTGATCGGTACCGCGCGCTGATAGACCGGCTTGGTCTGCGCAAGTAACACGATCGAGGACGAAATTTTGGCAAAAGTTACGAAATCCTTTCAGTACGGTCAGCATACAATCACACTTGAAACAGGAGAAATCGCGCGCCAGGCAAGCGGCGCCGTTCTCGCCGGTATGGGCGATACCGTGGTGCTTGCCACGGTCGTTGCCATGAAGGAACCCATGCCCGGCAAGGACTTTTTCCCTCTCACCGTCGATTATCAGGAACGCACTTACGCCGCCGGGAAAATACCGGGCGGCTTTTTCAAACGAGAGGGCCGGCCTTCCGAGAAAGAAATCCTCACCTCCCGTCTGATTGATCGCCCCATCCGGCCGTTGTTCCCCGACGGTTTCACCAACGAAGTACAGATCGTCATCACTGTAAAATCGATAGATCCCGATATCGATCCGGACATCATCTCCATGATCGGCGCCTCGGCCGCCATGTCTCTTTCCGGTGCGCCTTTCAACGGGCCGATCGGCGCCGCCCGCGTCGGTTATAAAGACGGGAACTACCTGTTGAATCCGGGCCTCGCCCAGCTTAAGGAGTCCGCGCTGGACTTGGTGGTGGCCGGCACGGAAAACGCGGTGCTGATGGTGGAATCGGAGGCCAAAGAGCTTGCCGAGGAGGTCATGCTGGGCGCCGTGATGTACGGGCACGAACAATTGCGCACCGTGATTCAGGCTATCCGCGAATTATGCCAGG
>WGFP01000204.1 GCA_015492195.1 Acidiferrobacterales bacterium | reverse complement strand
GTTCTTAAATTATCGATGCCGAGCGGGCGCACGGCGTTGCGGCGCTCGGTATCCATCTTGTCTTTGCCGGCGTTCCCCCGGCGACATGCGGCGATTGTGCCGCCGCCGTTCCCTGAAGCGCTGACGCTGCTCCGGCGTCATGTTCTTCCATCGTTCGCGCAGCTGATGCCGCCGCTCCGGCGGCAGGTTCTTAAACCACTTGTGTCTTTGGCGCAGGCGTTGCTGTTCTTCCGGCGGTAATTGCCGGAAACGTTCAAATCGCCGGCGGATACGGCGGCGTTCCTCGGGCGTCATTTTTTGCCAGCGCGCAAACCGCCGGCGCGCCCGCTGCCGTTCCTCGGGCGTCATGGCGGCCCAGCGCCTGGCCCCCTTGCGCAGTCGCTGCCGGCGTTCGGGTGGAAGCGCCTCCCAGCGCTTCTCGAACGGCTTGAGCAGGCGCTGTTCCTTGGCGCTGAGCTGATCCCATGCCGGGGGCGCATCGTTATCCGCGGCCGCCAACGGTACCGGTCCCAGCAGTAACAGGCCCAGAACTAGCAAACGGCAATTGATCATGGCGGGTCCTTTGGCAGATCTGGTAGCGGCACAGAGGCCTCCCTATCCGGGATGGCCTCCGTCCATTGGCCGGTGGCGGTTTCCCAGCTTCCGAGGAATTCCAGCAGCTCCAAGCTTGCCTCCGGGCTCGATGCGGCGCTTTCATGTGCGGATGCGTTGTCGGGAGGCGGCGTCTGGTCCTGAGGCTTGGGTTCCGCCAGCGCCATTGCGAGTATCAACCCCATTACGCCCCAATCAACCGGCATTGTTTTGGCTCGCGAGCCAACGGTAAAAATCAAGCTCGGCGTAAAATTCCGGATTGTCCGCGGCGGCCAGCAGATCCAGATTTTCAATTCCGGCGGGCGATACCCCGTTTCCGGAAGGCACGGTAAACCAGAGCATGCCGGCGACGGCCAGCACCACCCCCGCGGCGGCAAAGCCGCCCACCGGCAGCAGCCAGGCCGGGCGCCGCGCGCGGGCGTCATCCCGGGGAGTGACAGGATCAAGTGCCCGGGCGCGCGCCGCCCGCAGTCGTGCAAGCGTGGTCGCATCGAGTTCCTCCTCGGCGACCTGCAATACCCGCCTTGCCTGGTCAAGAAAATGTTTTTCCTTACGATCCGTCACCGCCAATACTCCTCCAGCAAATTGCGCAGGGTATGCACCGCCCGCGAGTAGTGCGTTTTCACGCTGCCCACTGAACACCCCATGGCGCGGGCGGTCTGTGCCACGTCCAGTCCTTCCCACGTGCGCAGCAGAAAGGCCTGTTGCTGGCGCAGGGGGAGTTCGTGCAAGACCGCCTCCAGCGCGGCCATGGTCCGGCGATTGGCCGTTTGATCGACCGGACCCAGGTTGCCGCTATCGGGGAGGTTTTGCAATGGATCGGGAGCATCCTCATCGTCGCCGCGGCCGAGCCAAAGGCGCCAGCGGTTGCGCACCCGTGTCCGCCGATACCAGTCGCGAATGCGGCTTTGCAGGATCCGGTGAAACAGCGGCCCCCACTCCTGCTCGCCGCGCTCGCTGTAGCGCTGGACCAGCAACAGCATGGCGTCCTGAACGATATCGAGGGCGTCGTCGGCATTGCCGGTCGCGATGCGCGCCGTAAGAAAGGCCCGTCGTTCGATGCCGGCCAGGAACCGGTCCAAGGCTTGCGATGGTTGCAGCGCTTATGTCCCCTCATGTGCGTGCAAACGGCCATACTTTACACTGGATATGCCTGCTTAGGTTAACGTGCAGCTTTCAGCGGCGTCCCCGGTGCGCGCCACCGCCACCACGGCGTACCGTATGATGTGGCCTTTGTGCGCGCTGATGTCGCTTTTGTGCACGATGACGAGCGCGCTTGGCTTGATGGTGCCTTGCCTTGTCGGCGTGTTTACGCCGGTCCATCCGACGCTCGATGCGGTCGCCGCGACGGTCCATCCGGCGCTCGATCCGATTACCACGGCGGTCGAGCCGGTTCTCGATGCGGTTGCCGCGGCGGTCGAGCCGGTTCTCGATCCTATCGCCCTTACGGTCGAGACGGCGGGCGAGCCCGTCCTTGCCGGCCTCGCTTGCCTTGTCGGCGCGCCGATCCAGGCGTTCATTGATCGCTTCGCCCCGATTATCAAGCCGTTCATTGATGCGCTCGCCGCGATTGTCCAATCGCTCATTGATGATTTCACCGCGACGATCCAGCCGCTCGTCAATACGGTCGCCGCGCACGCTGTCATCGGCCATCACCGGCACCGCGGTCAGTGCCAGCAGCAAACCACCTGTAAAAATGGCTGTTTTCATGGGATTTTCTCCTCAATTTTAAGTTAATGGTCTTGGTATAAACGCGCGGGGATGGATTCGGTTGACGGATATGGCGAGATCGATTTTCCATCGGATTTCGACTTAAAAAACCGGGGTTGGCCGTGTTACATTAATTGCCGGGTATCGGCAGCGGTGTCGGGGATGCATTCAGAGTCAATTTTGAGAGACGAAGGTTGTGTACGGTAAGGCAGGTTATGCAAGGGGAAAGCAGCAAATATGATTTTCGTAAACAGGGTGAACGTCGTCAGGGCGAGCGCCGCAGGCCCGGCGACCGCCGAGGGGGTATGCGCTGGGACCCTGTAAAGAAGGAACGTCGTTCGGGAAAGGATCGGCGTAACTCTAAAGACTAAGAAAACCGCGCTACCCTTTTTATCTATACCCGCCAGAAGGCCGCCAGCATATTCTCGGCCGTGGCAGGCACGGTGAGGGGGAATTGCACGCGCCGGACGTAATCCAGAATGTTTGAGACGGGCTCGAAGTGATAATACAGGCGACGGTAGACTTCCCGGCGCCGCTTATCGGACTCATAATCGGCGCTTCGCCAGAACGCGCTGCGACCATGTGCCAGAAAGTAATTTAACTGGCCGTCGGCCTCGATTCGTTCTCGAAATATTCCGCTCATAAACAGGGCGTATTCGCCGATATGCCGGATGATGAATTTTCCCTGCGTATAGTCCATGGCGCCGCCGTTATGATCCTGCGTAAGGCGCGACGCCGCCAGAAACTCCACGATGCGCTCCAGCGGCCGCCCTTCGGCATCGACCACCGGGTACAGTCTCCGGGTCTGGGCGAAACGGGTCAGGACCTCGCTGATATAGTCCACCGTGTATGGTTCCGTGAAACCGTGCACGTGGAATCCATGTTGAAGCTGGTGGCGAAAGAATTGATAAAGTGTGGGGAACATTCGACGTCATCCCAATCTTACGAAATGCAGGTTACTTAAATAATAAAGTGCAATTGACACCATGTTAACCCGGGGTATGATCCGTGTGCTTCCTCGCGATATTGTGTCGTCTGTCGTGTCGAGCGCAGCCAATAATCTTAATTATAGAAGAATTCCAGGAAATGATGTGAAGCGTTCCGCGCTTTGGATAGTTACGGTAATTATTGTTTCCATGGGCCTTGCAGGATGCGGCAGGAATGGAGGCGGGCCTGACCCCAGGATCGCACGGCTGGAGAGGGAACTGGCGGACAGGGCTCAGGAAATTGCCGAACTTCGTGCCGAGGTGGAACGGGGCCGGGCCAAGGAAGACACCCTGACCGCGGAACTCGTGAGGGTCAAGGTCGAGCGCGACAAGCTCAAACAGGAAATTGCGGCGCTGAAAAAGAAAAAATACTGATTTGCTCTTTTTATGATGGGGCGGCGTTGCTTCGTTCCGCCGCGATAATTGTAAAAGCATCGGCAGCACCTATGTGAATGAAAAGAAGATCCCCCTTTGCGGCATTTGCTACCATGACGAGATAATCGTTCTTCCTGATGACGCGCGGCGCCTGAATTGCCCGAGGTGCGGTGAGCCGGCCGTGATAACGCCCAGGGATGAAACTTGGGAATAATTCAAATGGGATGTTTGAACGGATCTTTCCTGAACAATTACACGCTGTTTTTGATTCCGCCGTGTTTTCATTTCATATGTATATGATTTTTACGCACTGAATGCAGAAAAAGAGAATACTCATACTGGGAGAATACGGGGCTTTCAGCCGGCGCATTATTGCCTCTCTTTCCCGATTTCCGCTCGCGGAATGTGTCATCGGCGCAAAAAAGACACAAAGGATTGAGCGGATGGCGCAAAAGGCAAACATCGCCGTCATCCCGGTTGACGCAAAGGACGTAACGTCCTTGCGTCAGTCGCTTGACGATGTTTTTGCCGTCGTTAATACCCAGGGACCGTTTCTCGGACAGGATAATCTCGTTGCATCGCTCTGCGCTCATCTCGGCATCCACTATGTGGATCCCGCGGATTCGCGGGATCACGTCAGGAACATCGCCAGACTTTCACGCAAGGCGGAAAAATCCGGCAGTCTGATCGTATCCGGGGCCGGCGCCGTTCCCGCCGTTTCCTCGGCATTGGTGGATACACTCGCCGGCGAATTCGACAAAATCAGCGAGATCCACACGGCACTTGTTCGGGCGAGAGGGGATCAGCGGGCGCTGGCCGTCATGCGTGCGATTCTGAGTTACTCGGGCAGCAGGATACGGATTAAGGAAAAAGGTCGCTGGCGCGAGACCTATGGCTGGACCAAACCGGAGAAAATTGACTTCCCTGCGCCCATCGGCCGCCGCCGCGCCTATTTATGCGATATGCCCGACCTCGATATTTTCCCTCGTCATTATGTCGCGCAAACGGTGACTTCCCGTGCAGTACTGCCTTCCCGAAGTTATAATTTGGCCCTGTATATCCTGGGTTGGCTCAAACGCCGCGACGTGATCCGCGACATCCCGAAGTTGAGCGTCCCGCTTATCCGAATCGGCAGCGCCATTTTGGATTCCGAAGCGATTCGCGGGGGAATGCGCGTTTTGGTGCGCGGCCAGAAAGGGGACGAGGAAATCGCCCATACGGTATTTTTGATTGCCCGTGATGATAATATGGCCGCCGTCGCCGCCGCGCCTTGCATTGCGCTGATAAAAAAATGGATTTCTCAAGATGTCCCTTTTACCGGGGCGGCGCCCTGTGTCGGAATGCTGAGTTGGGATGAGATAAAGGACGAGCTGTTAGATTACGATATTGTATTGGTCAGACGCTAGAGACTTTGGGGACAGCCATGACAGTTGGACGCCGGTTGCGGACTACATTGCTGCTTGGAGTGGTATTGGGGTTGCTTTTACCGCTGAGCGGTTGCGGTAAAAAGGGCCCTTTGTACCTGCCGGACACCGCGCGGTTGTCGCAAAATAATTCCGCTTTGATTCCGGCGCCGCTTCATTTCGGGCCCGCGGCACAAGAAGGACAATACTAGGGAAATTCTGATTAATTATGATTACTCGACGCAAAGACGCGAAGGCGCAAAGAAAAGCTGGAGAAAATAAACACAAAAATTCTTTGCGTCTTGGCGGCCCTGCGTCAAAAACTAATAAATCAGAGATTCTCTAAGTTAGTCAATTTTTCATGAATCCATTTGCTTACAGGGATCGGCGTTTGTTTGCCGAAGACGTGGATATTTCCGCCTTGGCGGAAGAGGTCGGTACGCCCTGTTACATTTATTCGCGTGCCATGATCGAAGAACGCTGGCGCGCCTTCGATCAGGCTTTCAACGGGCGCGACCATCTCGTCTGTTACGCCGTCAAGGCCAATTCCAATCTGGCCGTGTTGAATCTGCTTGCCCAGCTGGGATCCGGGTTCGACATTGTTTCGGGCGGCGAGCTCGAGCGCGTGCTGGCTGCCGGCGGGGACCCCGCAAAGGTGGTGTTCTCCGGCGTCGGCAAGACGGTGGAGGAAATGCGCCGTGCATTGCAGGCGGGTATTTATTGTTTCAATGTTGAATCCGGAGCGGAAATGGATTTGCTTAACCGGGTGGCCGGCGATCTGGGCGTCAAGGCGCCGGTCAGCCTGCGCGTCAACCCGGATGTCGACCCGAACACCCATCCTTATATTGCTACCGGTCTTAAGGAAAGCAAATTTGGCATTGCCGTTGATCAGGCCGCTCCGGAATACCGGCGCGCCCGGACTTTGCCGCACATACAGATCCGGGGTATCGCCTGTCACATTGGCTCGCAATTGACGGAGATGGCGCCGTTTGTGGAAGCCATGGCGCGCATTCTTGAGCTGGTCGGCGAGTTGTCGGACGAAGGCATTGAACTGAGCCACATCGATCTTGGCGGCGGACTCGGTATTCGCTACAACGAGGAACGGCCGCCGGAGCCGGATGATTACGCGCTGGCCCTGCTGGAGAGGCTCCAGGTCATGGGTTCCCGTTACCAGGGCCTGCGCATTCTGGTCGAGCCCGGGCGCGCGATCGTGGGCAACGCCGGACTGCTTGTTACACGGGTGTTGTATCTCAAACTGGGCGGCGAAGTAAATTTTGCCGTGGTGGACGCGGCCATGAACGACCTGATGCGTCCCGCCTTATACGATGCCTGGCATGACATCGCTCCGGTTTCCGTGGAGGCGCCGCGTACCATGCGCGTCTACGACATCGTCGGCCCGGTGTGTGAAAGCGGGGATTTTCTCGGCCGCGACCGGGAGCTTGGCGTTGAGGCGGGGGACCTGTTGGTCGTGGCGTCCGCCGGCGCCTATGGGTCGTCAATGAGTTCCAACTATAATTCCCGGCCGCGTTGCCCGGAGGTATTGGTGGATGGCGATCACTATTGCGTCGTGCGCAGACGGGAAACGGTCGAGGAATTAATGGCGCTGGAGTCGATACTGCCAGGTAGCGAGTAACAAGATAAAAGTAGCAAGTAAAACGAGATTAGGGTGGTTTTTATTGTTTTTACTTCCTTCTTGCTACTTGCAACTTGATACTTTTTTTATGAAACGCATCCCCGAACCGGAATTGATGGAAGACCCGGAACAGGCGCTGGCTTACGCCCGGGCCGATTTTTCCGAGCCGCATCAGATGTTCATGGATTGCCTTGCCCGGCGCTTCCCGGATCTCACCCCTCATCGGGTGCTTGATCTCGGCTGTGGGACGGCCGACATTACCCTCCGATTTGGTCGCGCCTATCCAAGCTGTGAACTGACCGGTGTGGACGGCGCCGAGGCCATGCTGGCCTTGGGAAGGGAGGCGGTGAAACGATCGGGCATGGAAGGCCGGATCAAGCTGATAACAGGCCGCCTGCCCGGCGCGCCCCTGCCTTTGCAGGGATTCGATACCGTCATCAGCAACAGCCTGCTGCACCATCTGGCCGATCCCATGACGTTATGGGAGGCGGTCAAGGCCCATGCGCGCCCCCGCGCCGCCGTGTTTGTCATGGACCTGCTTCGTCCGGAGACGCGCGCCCGGGTCAAAAGCCTGGTGGAAGCAAACGCCGGCGGCGAGCCGGAGATTCTCAAGCGCGATTTTTTTAATTCGCTCCTTGCCGCCTATCGCCCGCAAGAGATCGCCGCGCAGCTCAAACGCGCACGGCTTCCCTTCAGGGTCGAGATTGTGAGCGACCGGCACCTGGCTGTGTCCGGTTTTATATCTTGAGCCTTCAGAAACCCAATGGTATGACGCAGCCGGTGCCTGTCCGTTTTCTTTAATGCATGAAACTGTTTGCCTCATGCAAGTCGGTACCTGCGGGATTTGTCGTTACTATTGAGGTTTATTTGCCTTTAAGCAAGCGTTAAGCTTACCCGAGCATCCCCGGAGTAAAATGATGCAAATGTCGTTCACAAAAATGCATGGTCTGGGCAATGATTTTGTAGTCATCGACGGGGTAAGCCGCCCTCTTTCCCTCACGCCCCGGCAGATCCGGCGGATTGCGGACCGACGCTTCGGCATCGGATGCGACCAGGTCCTGCTGGTCGAGCGCCCCACGGAGAACGGCGCGGACTTCCGTTATCGCATCTTTAACGCCGACGGCGACGAAGTGGAACAATGCGGCAACGGCGCCCGCTGTCTTGTCAGGTTCTTGCGCGACAAGGGTCTTACAGACAAGATGAAAGTTACCGTTGAGACCTTGTCCGGCATGATCCATCCCCGTGTTGAGACGGACGGACAAGTCACGGTGGACATGGGCGTTCCCCGTTTCGAGCCCGCGGAGGTGCCTTTCGAGGCAGCGGCGCGCGAGAACGTCTATGATTTAGAAGTAGCCGGAGAAACGGTGCAGGTGAGTGTCCTGTCCATGGGGAATCCGCATGCGGTCCAGATCGTCCCGGATGTCGATCTTGCGCCGGTAAGCATTCAGGGGCCGTTGATAGAAAGGCATCCGCGTTTCCCCCGACGCGTGAACGCCGGCTTCATGCAGATCGTGGACCGGGCCCACATCCGGCTGCGGGTTTACGAGCGCGGGGCGGGTGAGACACTGGCCTGCGGCAGCGGGGCCTGCGCCGCCGTGGTGGCGGGTCGCCAGAGAGGCATGCTTGATGAGTCGGTGGAGGTGGCTTTGCCCGGCGGCAAACTGCGGGTATCCTGGGCGGGCGAAGGTCGGTCCGTGTGGCTGACCGGGCCGGCGGCCACGGTGTTTGAGGGCGTTATTGATCTGGATAACCTATGAGCCAAAAGTTAACCAACGAAGAACAAGACAAGGAACTTTCCTGGGAGGAGGCCGTTTCCCGCTATCTGGAAGATAATCCGGATTATTTTCTGCGCCACCCGGAAAGCCTTGCAAAACTAACGCTTGCCCATGACGTCGACGGTCATGCGGTTTCATTGATCGAGCGCCAGGTTCAGGTGTTGCGTGAACAAAATCTCACCCTCCAGCGGCAATTGCGAGAACTCGTCAGTGTCGCGCGCGAGAACGATGTACTCGGGAGCCGTCTGCACCGTTTCGCGCTGGCCATGATCGAAAGCCGATCGATGGATGAAGTGTTTGATTCCGCCTATGAACTGCTGCGTCAGGAATTCAAGCTGGATTCCGTGACCATCCTGTTGAAGGGAGATCGGGATACCGCCGGTGGGCGCCGTGAGTTTGTAAACGGTCGCGATAAAAAGCTTGACAGCGTGCTCAAGCAGTTCAGCGGAAGTAAACCTATCTGCGGCGGGAAATATAACGAGAGTCTCATGCGTTACCTGTTCGGCGAGCAAGCCGCGGAGATACGGTCGAGCGCGCTCATCCCGCTTGGGCTGAAAACGCCCGAGGGAGTGTTGTGCCTGGGCAGCCGCGATCCCCACCGTTTTCATCCGGGGATGGGCACGGTTTATCTCACGAAGTTTGGCGAGATGCTGATGACGTGTATTGCGCGGCATCATATTTAGCGCCATCGCTTATGACGTTCATGTATGGCGGCATCCGATAAATTGTGTGAAAACTGATGCAGGAAAACGCGCATAGCCTGACCACGCAATTTCTGCATTGCCTGCGCAATGAGCGACGCATGTCGCCGCACACCGTCACAAATTACACCCGCGATCTCGTTCAATTAAGCGCATTCTGCGACAGTCACGGGATCTC
>WGFP01000203.1 GCA_015492195.1 Acidiferrobacterales bacterium | reverse complement strand
TCTTATTACTTAATCTTGTCTATTGTCTTTTTTTTATCCTGTTTATCCTGTAAATCCTGTCCATTTTTTTATCTTAACGCCGTCGCGCGAGGGACGCGGGACGTTCGATGGCGACGGCTTCCAGCATGATTTCCTTGCCGTCACGCAGAATCTTGAGCTTGATCCGGTCGCCAGGTTTGCGGCTGGAGATCGCGAGCAGCGCCTCATGCGCCCCGGTGATTTTCTTGTCGTCGATTGATTTGATGACGTCTCCCGGCCGAAGACCCGCCCGGTGCGCCGGCCCGCCGCGGTAGATACCCACGATAATCACGCCCTCGGTTGATTCAAGTTTCAGCGAATCGGCCAGATCCGGCGTGATGGAATCCGCCTCCATGCCCAGCCAGCCGCGCAGCGGACGACCATACTGGATGATGTCCGCCAGCACCCTTTGCGCCAGGCTTGTGGGAATCGCGAAGCCGATTCCCTGACTGCCGCCGCTGCGCGAGAAGATCGCGGTATTGATGCCGATCAAATTGCCGTCGGCGTCGACCAGGGCGCCGCCGGAGTTGCCGGGGTTGATCGCGGCATCGGTTTGAATGAAATTCTCGAAGGTGTTGATGCCGAGTTTATTGCGGCCGGTGGCGCTGATGATGCCCATGGTGACGGTTTGTCCGACGCCAAAGGGATTACCGATGGCCAGCACCACGTCGCCGACATGGACGCGTTCCGAACGGCCCAGGGAGATGCTCGGCAGGTTTTTCAATTCAATCTTAAGTACCGCGATGTCCGTTTCCGGATCGTTGCCCACCACCCTCGCGGACGCCCGGCGGCCGTCACGAAGTGAAACCTGGATGGCGTCCGCCCCCCGGATCACGTGGTCGTTGGTCAGGATGTATCCCTGCTTGCTCATGATGACGCCGGAACCCAGGCTGGTTTCCACCCGTTTTCTCGGCGTGATCAGATCGTCCCCGCCACGGCCGAAGAATTCACGGAAAACCGGGTCGTCAAAAAAGGGATGAGGGCGGACGGTGACCACCTTGGCGGTGTTGACGTTGACGACCGCGGGCGTGGCTTTCTCTACGGCGGCGGCATAAGAAACCGGGCCCATGCTCGGACGAATGGGTGCGGCGGGTTGAATCTGCCGGATTTCAACGGTGGGGCTCTCGCGCGGCAGCATCTCCGGCCAGATGATGAGAAGGAGAAACGCGATCGCCAGCCCAAGAATAACCGTCTGTGCCAGGTAGGTCAGAAGTCGCTGTAGTTGCCCTTTTGGTTGTATTTTAGGGTCAGGCATGGCCATCGCTTAGTTTGGGAAAATTGCGGAAAATCAATGATTATTATCGGTGCCGGCGACTCAGGCCCCTTTTTGGCCGCGTTTCGGATTTTACAATAATTCACCCTCACCCGGCCCCAAAGCTTGAGTTATTGCGCTGTTCGCTTGACTCGGGCAAGACGTTATATAATCCTATGCGCCGTTTCGCAAGCTTAGAAGCAATTGCTAATATACTTAACTATTTGATTCTAATCAGATAAAGTGCCATTTTCGGCTGATTTTCCATGCCTGCAAAATTAACATTTCAGGGGGTTGCATGAGCAATGAGGACGTCGATTCGCGCCGCCGGCGTTTTTTGACCATTACCACCGGTTTGGGAGTCGTTGGGACGGGCTTTGCCGTTGCGCCCTTCGCGCTGAGTATGGCCCCGAGCGAGCGCGCCAAGGCGATCGGCGCCCCCGTCGAGGTGGACATCAGCAAGATCAAGCCGGGGGCAATGAGAACCGAAGAGTGGCGCGGCAAGCCGGTGTGGATTCTGAACCGCACCCCCGACATGCTTAAAACGCTCCCGCAGATGGATAAACGTTTGGTCGATCCGAAATCCGAGGTGGACACCCAACAGCCCGCCTATGCCACGAATGAAACGCGCTCGATCAAACCCGAAATTCTGGTGCTCGTTGGTCTTTGCACCCACCTGAATTGCTCACCGCTGGCGAAATTGAAACGCGGCGGCTCAGAGGGGATGGAGGGGGACTGGCTGGGTGGATTTTTCTGCCCGTGTCACGGTTCCAAGTTTGATCTCGCCGGGCGCGTCTTTAAAAACGTGCCGGCCCCCACCAACATGGTTGTTCCGCCCCACACTTATTTGAGCGACTCGCGTATACTGATCGGCGTCGATAAAAATAAAAAGAGTAAAAAGAGCAAGGCAAAGGCATAAGGAAAAAGGAAGGTTACGGCATGCAAAAGCTCATCGCCTGGATCGACGCGCGTTTTCCCCTAATCAAGACCTGGGAAGAACATCTCGCAAAATACTACGCGCCGAAGAATTTTAATTTCTGGTACTACTTCGGCTCGCTGGCACTGTTGGTACTGGTCATGCAGGTCGTGACCGGGATTTTTCTCACCATGCACTACAAGCCGGACGCAGAACTCGCATTCGCCTCGGTGGAATACATCATGCGCGACGTGCCGTGGGGCTGGCTTATCCGTTACATGCATTCCACCGGCGCCTCGGCGTTTTTCATAATCATCTATCTGCACATGTTCCGTTCGTTATTGTACGGCTCCCATCGGAAACCACGGGAGCTGGTATGGCTTATAGGCATGATGATTTTTGTGGCCTTGATGGCCGAGTCCTTCATGGGGTATCTGCTGCCGTGGGGTAACATGTCCTATTGGGGCGCGCAGG
>WGFP01000202.1 GCA_015492195.1 Acidiferrobacterales bacterium | reverse complement strand
CTTGTACAGCTTGAGACGCACCCGGCCGTTGACCGTCGCCTGAGAGGCGTCGATCATTTCCTGCAACAGCTTGCGCTCCGGGCTCCACCAGTAACCATTGTAGACCAGGCTCGCGTAGCGCGGCATGAGTTCATCCTTGAGGTGCGCAGCCTCGCGGTCCAGCGTGATGGATTCGATGGCGCGGTGCGCCTTGAGCATGATGGTGCCGCCCGGGGTTTCGTAACAACCGCGCGACTTCATCCCGATGAAGCGGCTCTCAACGATATCGGCGCGGCCGATCCCGTTGCGACCGCCCAGACTGTTCAAGGTCGCCAACACCTTGGCGGGCGACATCGGCTTGCCGTCGACGGCGGTGATGTCCCCCTTCTTGTAAGTAAGCTCGACGTACGCCGGCCGGTTGGGCGCTTTTTCCGGCGACACCGTGAGCCGCCACATGTTTTCCTCCGGCTCCGCCCACGGATCTTCCAGCGCGCCGCCTTCATAAGAAACATGCAGCAGATTGGCGTCCATCGAATATGGCGACTGCTTCCCGCGTTTCATCTCGACGGCAATGCCGTGCTCCACCGCGTAGGCCAGCAATTCTTCCCGTGCGCTGAAGTGCCACTCGCGCCAGGGCGCGATGACTTTGATATTGGGATTGTGCGCGTAGTAGCCGAGTTCAAAGCGCACCTGATCGTTGCCCTTGCCGGTGGCACCGTGGGCGACGGCATCGGCTCCCGTCTTCTTGGCAATTTCTATCTGGCGTTTGGCGATTAGGGGGCGGGCGATAGCGGTGCCCAGCAGGTATTCACCCTCGTACAAGGCATTGGCGCGGAACATGGGAAACACGAAGTCGCGCGCAAACTCTTCACGCAAATCCTCGATGTAAATTTTCTTTACGCCCAGCTTCCTCGCCTTGGCGCGCGCCGGCGCGACTTCCTCGCCCTGGCCGATATCCGCCGTGAAGGTGATCACCTCGCAGCCGTAAGTCTCCTCCAGCCATTTCAATATGACCGAGGTATCGAGGCCGCCGGAATAGGCCAGAACGACTTTTTTTATTTTTGCCATAGAGACAGTATCAAGTAGCAAGTTTCAAGTAGCAACAGAAACAACCGGAATATAGCGCGTTCGTCTTACTACTTGCTACTTGCCACTTGCTACTTTTTTCTGAGTGCGACGGAGACGCGACAGCAACCGCCGCGCCATGTCGCCGAACAGCTCGGTCTGGGTCGGGTGCGGATGGATGGCGTTGGCCACCTGCTCCAAGGTCATGTCACCGGACACCATCATTACCGCCTCCCCGACCAGGGTATCGGCGTGGTCGGCCAGAAAATGCACGCCGAGGATACGATGGGTCGCTTTATCTACAACCATCTTGATCAATCCGTCGGTCTCGTCGGTAATCATGGCCTTGGCGTCGAGACTCATGGGCGTCTTGACTTCCACGGCATCGATGCCCCTGGCCTTGGCCTGCTCGACGGAAAGCCCCACAAAGGCCGCCTGCGGCCGGGTGAAGATCACGCCGCTGTCCTTTTCCTCGCGGTATTCCCCGCGCTCACCGAGGATGGTCGCCGCCGCCACCCGACCCTGATGGCCCGCGGTATGCGCCAGCATCAGGCCGCCGTTCACGTCGCCCACGGCGAAAATGTGGGGAACGTTGGTGCGGCAGTGCACGTCCACGGGGATAACGCCTTCGGCCGTTTTTACCCCGGCCTTGTCGAGTTGCAGCGGACCCAGCACCGGGCGCTTGCCGGTCGCCAACAACACGTAATCGCACTTGAACGTGACGGCCTTGCCGGAAGCATTGTTGTAGGTAAGCGCCATTTGGCCCGGCCGGCCGCTGATTTTTGTGACGGTGGCGGAAGTCTCCAAAGTCAGGTTCTTTTCTTTCTTTAAAAGCGCCGTGAGGGTCTTGGCGATTTCCGATTCCACTTCCGCAAGCGGCCGCTCCAGCGCCTCCACCACCAACACCTTGGTGCCGAAATCCGCGAAGATATGCGCCATCTCAAGGCCGATGGCGCCGGCGCCGACAATGGCGAGCCTCTTCGGTGCCGCCTTCAGGGTCCACACCGTGTCGGAGGTCAGCACGCCTTTGGCCTCCGCGCCGGGAATGGGCGGCACGAACGGCGGCGCGCCCGCGGCGATTACCGCGGCGCCGAAAGTGATCCGTTGCCCCTTCTTGGTCTTGCCCGGCACAGCGCGGACATGGGGATCTTTGGAATTGCCCGAGGTATTGATAAAAACCGAATGATCGTCCTCAAAGCAGGCAAACCCCTGCTTCACGTCGATCTTGACGCCCTTGTCGGTTTTGAGCGCCATGCCGCCGCGCGTCTCAAGAATGGCGCGGCGGGTCTTTTCCAGTTTTTTCCAGTCGAGCTTGGGCCGCGTGGTGTTCAGCACGCCGAGGTGGGCGTCATGCGCGCGGTCGCGCACGCGGTCGGCCGCCGCGCGCCATGCCTTCGAGGGAATGCAACCGCGCCACAAACACTCGCCGCCGGGATACGGCGCATCGTTTATCATTGCCACCTTCTTGCCGTGACCCGCGAGCTCGCGCGCGCAATCCTCGCCGCCCGGACCGCCGCCGATGACCACCACGTCATAATCCCACTTTCCCGGTGTGATCACTGGCCCTCCGCCAATTGTCGTTTCGGTTATTTCACCACCCAGCCAACTGTCCGGCTGCTCCACGAGCATTTTGAAGGCGTTCAGAAACTTGGCCGCGTCCGCGCCGTTGATAATGCGATGGTCCGCGGTCACGGTTACCGGCATGCCCTCCGGCCCCTTGGTGGCGATGGCGAAAATCGCCGACGTGCCCGGCGAGGGAATTGCGTCGAAATGCGTGACGCCCAACATGCCCATATTGGAAATCGTGAACGTGGGATTGGAGTACTCCTGCGGCTTCAGGCGCTTGATCCGCGCGCGATTGACCAGATCCTTCCACTGATTGTTTAACGTCTTAAGGTCTTGGTTCAACACGTCCCGCAGCACCGGCACCACCAGCCCCATGCCTTCGGTCTCCACGGCCAGGCCGATGTCGATCTGATCGCGTTCAACGATGCGGTCTTCGTGCTGGTACACGGCGTTGACGCGCGGAAACTGCCGGATGGCAAGGGCCGCCGCCTTGGCCAGCATGACGGTCAGCGAATACCCCGCCTGTTTCGCGGCGGCGATGAGCCGGTCGGGCTGGACATTGACCGTCACGCGGAACAACGGCATCGAGACCGAATATTCCATATTATGAGCCACGGCCTTTTCCATGGCATCCATCGGGCGACCGACGCCCGGGACTTGATAGATACGCTTGACCATGCCCGGCCGAACCTGCGGTCCCGACACGTCGGCCGCGATAATCAACCCCCCCGGCCCGGAGCCCTTGAGGCTGTTGATATCGATCCCGTGCGCGCCGGCGAGCTGACGGGCGTAGGGCGTGGCGCGTCCTTCGCGCGGGCGCGGCGCCGGGCTGGCGCCGAACGGCATGGCGGGAATCCGGGTCTTGGGTTTGGGCGTGCCGTAGGGTTCGGACTTGTGCGGTTCCGCCGCGGCCGGCGGCGGCCCTTCGGCGGGCTTGGCCACTTGCGCCTCCTCCTCTTTCACGTCCTTGGCATCGGCCACCAGATAGGCGATGGCCTCGCCCACCGGCACCACGCTGTCCACCGGCGCGCGCGGACCGGAGAGATAACCTTCGCGGAAAATTTCCACGTCCATGATCGCCTTGTCGGTTTCCACCGTGGCCACCACGGTGCCGCGCGTGATGCGGTCACCGATATTTTTCTCCCAGGTCACCACCGTGCCCTCGGTCATGGTGTCCGAAAGCTTGGGCATTTTAATCGCGTAGGGTTCGGCCATATAAAATCAGTTTCAAGTAGCGAGTGGCAAGTGGCAAGAAATTACATAACAAGCAGCGAGAAACTTGCTACTTGTAACTTGCTACTTGCTGCTGGTTTTAAATTCTCCCCATTACTTTAAGGGCGCCCTTGTACACATCCTCGACGTTCGGGATTGCGGCCTTTTCCAGATTCTCCGCGTATGGCACCGGCACATCCGCGGCATGGATGCGCACCGGCTGCGCATCGAGGGCGAAGAAACATTCCTCGATAACAATGGCCATGATTTCCGAGCCGGTGCCGACGGCGGCCTCGTCTTCTTCCGCCACCAACACCCGGTGCGTCTTCTCCACCGAGCGACGAATGGTCTCGCGATCAAGCGGCTTCAAGGCGCGCAGGTCAATGACCTCGGCGCTGATGCCGTCTTTCTCCAACCGTTGCGCCGCTTGCAGGCACAGGTGCAAACTGAAATTGTACCCGATGAGGGTGATATCGGTACCGCGACGCACGATCTCCGCCCCTTCAAGCGGGCGGAAATATTCCTTGTCGGGGATATCTTCCTTCAGGTTGTACATGCGCTCGTGCTCGATCACGATCACCGGATCGTTGCAGCGCACCGCGGATTTCAACATGCCGCAGGCGTCCAGCGGGCCGCGCGGCGTGACCACGCGCAGCCCCGACGTGCTCATAAACATGCGCGCCAGACGCGCCGAATGCTGTGCCGCAAGCTGGTGGGCGGTACCGCCGGGGGTGCGCATTACGAACGGGCAGGTGGCGCGTCCGCCGGACATGTAGCGGATCTTGGCGCCCGCATTGATCAGCGTGTCCAACGCCAGCAGCGCGAAATTGATGGACATGATTTCGATGATGGGGCGCATCCCGGCCATGGAAGCGCCTATGCCGATTCCGGTAAAGGAGTTTTCGGAGATCGGCGTGTCGATGATGCGCTCCTCGCCGTATTTCTCATACAGCCCCGAGGTGGCCTTGTAGGTGCCGCCGACCAGACCGATGTCTTCTCCCATCACGATGACGTT
>WGFP01000201.1 GCA_015492195.1 Acidiferrobacterales bacterium | reverse complement strand
GGTACAGCGCCTGCACGGCGGCGCGGCGCGCCTTGTGACGACTGCCTTTGTCCCGATGGAGGACGTCCCCGCTCATGGCATTTCTCTTTATGTGCGTAGTTTCTTAAGAAGATTTACCATCTCAATGGCCGTAAGGGCCGCGTCCACGCCCTTGTTGCCGGCCTTGGTCCCGGCACGTTCAATCGCCTGTTCGATCGTATCCACCGTCAGCACGCCGAACGCCACCGGTATATCAAATTGCATGCCGACCTGGGCCACGCCCTTGGCACACTCCCCGGCGACATACTCAAAGTGCGGGGTCTCGCCGCGGATCACCGCGCCGAGCGCAATAAGGGCGTCGTATTTATTGCCGGCCGCCAGCGTCTTCAACACAAGCGGCATCTCAAAGGCGCCGGGCACGCGTACCACGTCAATGCCGGCGGCATCGGCGCCGTGACGCGTCAATGTATCCAGCGCCCCCTCCAGCAGGCGTTCACCGATAAAACTGTTGAACCGCGAAAGCACAATTCCGAAACGGGCCGTGCGCGCCAACAGGTCGCCGTCGATATTTCTTGCGTCACTCATTTTATTACCTTTTTACTTATTGTGATGGGCCCCTTTCCGCCCGCTTCCCCGGCGGGTCGCAACGGACTGTCTTCAATATATTCAACGATCTCAAGACCGAAGCCGGATAAGGCCGGCGCCTTCATGGCATGTCCCATGACGCGCATCTTGCTCACGCCAAGGTCCGTAAGGATCTGGCTGCCGAGTCCGTAGGTGCGCATTTCCAGACGGCCCTGATTCGCTTCCGGCAATTCTATGCGCCCTTCCAGTTTCTGGAAATGCCGGATGCGGCCGACAAGTTCCGCGGGGGATTCTTCCTGCTGCAGGACCACAACGACGCCCTCGCCTTCCTGCGAGACGCGTGCCAACGCCTTGCGCAGCGACCACGAACCTGCGCGGTGCGCGGCGGTAAAAAGATCCAACAGGCTTTCCTGAACATGCACCCGCACCAGCGTCGGCCGGTCAGGCCGCACCTCGCCCTTTATCAGCGCCAAATGCACCGTATCCCCGATATCGTCATGATACGCCACAACCCGAAACTCGCCAAAATCCGTCGGCAGGGTACATTCGCTCACGCGATGCACGGTCGATTCCGTTTCCATCCGATGGCGGATCAGATCGGCAATGGTACCGATCTTAAGCCCGTGGCGTTGTGCGAATTCTTCGAGTTGCGACAAACGGGCCATGGTGCCGTCTTCATTCATGATCTCGCAAATCACGCTTGCCGGCGTCAGGCCCGCAAGGCGCGCAAGATCAACGCCGGCTTCCGTGTGACCCCCGCGTGCAAGCACGCCGCCGCGCTGCGCCATGAGCGGAAAAATATGGCCGGGGGTCACGATGTCGGCGGGTTTGGCGTCCGGCTTGATCGCCGCATGCACGGTCGTCGCCCGGTCGGCGGCGGAAATGCCGGTGGTCACGCCTTCGGCGGCTTCGATGGAAACGGTGAAATTCGTGGTGCGTCGGATGTGGGT
This sequence comes from Acidiferrobacterales bacterium, assembly GCA_015492195.1. Lineage (GTDB taxonomy): Bacteria > Pseudomonadota > Gammaproteobacteria > Acidiferrobacterales > Sulfurifustaceae > S146-88. The sequence goes on along the minus strand of WGFP01000201.1, from coordinate 1,474 downwards.
GTCGCGCACCATCAGCGGCAATTGCAACTGCCGGCAACGTTCCTCGTCCAGGGTCAGACAAATGAGGCCGCGTCCATAACGCGCCATAAAATTGATGTCATCGGCGCGCACGTGTTCCGCCGCCATCAGCAGGTCGCCCTCGTTTTCGCGGTCCTCGTCATCCATGAGAACGACCATGCGTCCGCGCCGGAGCTCATCAATAATGTCTGTGATCGGACTGATGGGCATAAAACCAATAACTTATGTGGTGAAAATCCCGATTATCGCTTATTTTGCGCTCGGATGCCGCTCTCCTTTGTGTTTAGGCATTTTCCCAACGGCGTGCCGCTCGTCCGCCCTCCTGTCACTTCTATCCTACTTCCCCCGGGCCAAAAGCCCTTTTGATGCCCTGATCATCTATATATATATGATGCCCAGGTTTTTCGGGCGATTCCATAGCCGCTTTGCCGGCGCACGGGGCATGCAGGCGGTATAACGCACAGGGATGTTTAAGCACCGCGAACAGAAGGGGTGGAAGCGGTGTGTTCTTAAATAAACCTAGAGGTGGAGATCAACCATCGGTGGACGCACAAAGGGCCGATCAATTGCATAGCACTGTCGTAATCAACGGCCGTTTCGGCGGGCGAAAGGCGGCGGACTCTGCCGCTCGCCAGGACGAACGCACAACAACGGCGGGGGCACTCGAGTCCGGCAGCAAGCTCGGCCGTTACCTCATCATCAACCGGCTTGGCGGCGGCGGCATGGGTGTTGTCTACAAGGCCCATGACACGGAGCTTGATCGCACCGTCGCATTGAAAATCCTGCCGCCCCACTTGTGTAAACATACGGAGTACCTGAACCGCTTCCGCGCCGAGGCGCAGGCCCAGGCGCGCCTGAACAGCCCGCACGTCGTGATGCTGTACTCCCTGATGGAGCTTCCCGCCGGCGAGGTGCTTGTGCTCGAGCACGTCGAGGGGCAAACGTTGGAACAACGCATTCGCAGTCACGGTCCGCTTCCCTTGTCGGAGGCAATCGAGATATTTGAACGCGCGCTTATCGGTGTCGACCATATCCACAAGATGGGCGTCGTCCATCGCGATCTGAAACCGAGCAACATCTTTATCACGACGGACAATCACATCAAGATCATGGACTTCGGCGTCGCCAAGCTCATGGATAATCAGGATTACGTTCAACACGGCGCCATGGTAGGAACTTTGCTATACATTTCCCCCGAACAGATCAACAGCCGTAAGATCGATTTTCGGTCCGACATTTATACCTTGGGCATCAGCCTGTTCGAGGCGGTAACCGGTCGCCTGCCGTTCGAGCGTAGAACCGACTACGCCCTTATGCACGCCCATGTCCAGGAATCCCCGCCGCGACCGAAGCAGCTCCACCGACAGGTCCCGCCGGCTCTTGAGTGGGTGATACTCAAAGCGATCGAGAAGGACCCGGATCGTCGTTTTCAGAGCGCATCCGAGTTCCGTAACGC
>WGFP01000200.1 GCA_015492195.1 Acidiferrobacterales bacterium | reverse complement strand
ATTTATAGTTATCCCCTCGCCAGCGCCCTGGCCGACGGTTTTGTGAAGGAACCCGCCGTGGCGACGCGGGAAAACTTCAACGCAGACAACTACAGCGCGGAACAATTGGAGCGTTTGAAGCTGGAGGACGGAGTTCGGATTCACGAAAGCGTCAAGGTGGAGCTGGAGGTCTACGCGCGGCAAAACGATCAGCCTTTGGTCAAGCCTTTTATGCTGGTCGTCGCCCAGGACACGAATCACGCCAATGATCTGGTCGTGGCCATTAAAGATGGCGGCTTCTTTGAGGGCCGGTACAAGGACAAGGTGATTACGGTTCACTCCAAACAAAAAGGCGAGGAGGCCGACGAAACGGTGGCCAAGCTGCTGGCGGTGGAGAATCCCAAGGAACCCACGGAGATCGTGGTTCATGTAAATATGCTCAAGGAAGGCTGGGATGTTACCAACCTTTATACGATCGTACCGCTGCGCGCCGGCCGGTCCCGCACCTTGGTGGAACAATCCATCGGCCGCGGTTTGCGCCTGCCCTACGGTAGGCGTGTCGGCGTGCCGGCCGTGGATCGGTTGACCATTGTGGCCCATGACATGTTTCAGGCCATTATCGATGAAGCCAACAATCCGGACTCGATTATCCGCACCGGGGTTGTGATTGGGCGGGACATCCCGCTGGAAGGCAAGCAGACGGTGGTGGTGCAGCCGGATATTGTAGAGCGGATCAAGGCGCGGCCTGCGGAAACGGCGGAGCAAGGCGAGATTACCTTTACCACGCCTGCGGAGGAAGAAATCGCTCTGACAACACTGGAAGTCATAAAGAAATATGAAAAGCTGTCCCGATCCTGCGATCTCAAGTCACCGGAGGTACAGGCGCAGATTGCCCAGGAAGTCACCGCGGCCTATACACCGGCCCAGGGGGTGCTGGAAGGCGTGATCGAGCAACCCGATATTGCACAGATAGTCACTAAAACTACCGACCTTGTGATCGAGCGCACCATCGATATACCGCGCATCATTGTGGTGCCTAAGGGCGAGGTGACTTCCGGCTTTAATGATTTTGATCTGGATGTGAGCGGCATCAATTTGCAGCCGGTGTCAGACGATATCCTTATCCAGCACCTGCGGACCCATGAGCGCGAGCGCCTCAACGATGGCTCCGGCATCGTCGCCGAAGTGCGGCCGGAGAACTACCTGGTCCGCGCATTGATCGATTTCGATGATATTTCTTATGACGACAACGCTGATCTACTGTACAAGCTCGCCGGTCAGGTGGTGAACCACCTGCGCTCGTATTTGCCTGATGAAGACGCGGTCGTGAATGTCCTTCAGTATCACCAGCAACGGCTGGCCGATCTGATTCATTCACAGATGCAAGAACACTATTGGGAAAATGTAACGGCCTATGAGACCCAGGTCAGCAGAGGCTTTACCACGCTTCGCGTAAATAGTTATTCAGCCGTCACCGGTGAGAAGGCGCGGGATTTTCGTGCGACCGTCGAGGACCGGCAATACATTCGCGGCATGATCTTCAGCGGTTTCCGGCGCTGTCTTTATCCAAAGCAGAAGTTCGACTCCGACTCGGAGCGCCGCTTTGCGGTTATTTTGGAAGATGATCCCGATGTTCTGAAATGGTTCAAACCGGGAAAGGGACAGTTCCAGATCTATTACCACCACGACCAATCCTACGAGCCGGATTTTGTCGTTGAAACTACTGAGGGGAAATATCTGTGCGAGCCCAAGCGTGCCAGTGAAATGGATGACCCAGATGTAATTGCCAAAGCCAACGCAGCAGTCGAGTGGTGCAAGCGTGCCACGGAGCACGAATTGGCGAACGGTGGCAAACCCTGGTCCTATCTGCTCATTCCACACGACGAAATTACAGCGGACAAAACGCTGCAAGGCTTGGCGGCGGCGTATAACAGGAAGTGAAAAGGAAAACTTACCCCAACTTCCTCGGCAACTGCTCGGTCTTCGTTCCAGACGCGACCCTACCGCCCACGTCCCTGTGGGCGTCCCTGCGTTGCTCTCGACAATTGCTCCTGCATTGTTCTACCTTCGCCCGTCCATGGGCTCGTACCTCCTGCATCTGACCTCCATGGACGGAGGAAATGCAAAAGGATTGTAGGGAACAATCCTTGCCATGCAGTCGTCGCCAAATCCTCCGCCCCGCACCATACGAATGGTGCGGGGTGCGTGTAACGGCGCAGCATGCGCAGGCCTTTGCTTGCCTGCGCGTTGCGCGCAAGCAGGTGGCCGGATGCTGGCCACCTCCATAATATTGAGGCCCTTCTCGAACAATCGCGCCACAACGGAGATCAGATAGGCCGGGGCGTGTAGTGCGTCGAGCTTGATCATACCCAAATCGGGGTTTATTATACCCAATATGGGTATAAAGAAACGTTCTACGAAAACCCGCCCGCCTGCGGTTTCCGGGATCGCTGATGCGTTGTTCACCAAGGTGCAGCAGCGCGTGCTGGCCGTGCTGTTCGGGAATCCGGGCCGGAGCTTTTACGCCAATGAGGTGATCGCCCTCGCGGGCTCCGGCACGGGCGCGGTGCAGCGGGAACTGGCCCGCCTCGAGGCGGCGGGGTTGGTGACCGTCACGCGCGTGGGCAGACAGAAACACTACCAAGCCAATGCGGCGGCGCCGGTGTTCGAGGAGCTGCGCGGATTGGTGCTGAAGTCTTCCGGTCTGGTTGACGTGCTGCGGGAGGCGCTGGCGCCGCTGGCGCCGCTGATCAGCGCGGCGTTTGTCTATGGTTCGGTGGCCAAGGGTCGGGACACGGCGCAGAGCGATATTGATTTGATGGTGGTGAGCGACGACCTGTCTTATGCCGATCTGTTTGTTGCCTTGGAAGCGGCCACGCAGCGGCTCGGGCGGACGGTGAATCCAACGGTGTATTCCCGGCAGGAACTCGACAAGCGTGTTCGCGCGGACAATGCTTTTGTTAAGCGGATCTTGGCGCAGCCCAAGCTGTGGGTGATCGGGGAGGAACATGGTCTCACCGCTTGAGAATCTGAGCGGACCCGGCAAGTCGCTGCAAAAGGAACCGCCGGATGCGAAGGAGTTCACCGGTCTGATGCGCTCCGGCGTGGCGCGCCTGTCCGACGCCGCCAACACCTCCAATTCGTTGGAGGGCCGTTTCGATCTCGCTTACAACGCCGCGCATGCCCTGTGTTTGGCCGCCTTGCGCTGGCATGGTTACCGCCCGGCCAACCGCTACGTCGTCTTTCAGGTGTTACCGCACACGCTAGGCATGGGACCAGAAGTGTGGCGCATACTGGCCAAGTGTCACGAGATTCGCAACTTGGGCGAGTACGTGGGCGATTTGAATGTGGATGAGCAGCTTGTCGCGGGTCTGATTGCGGCATGCCGTGCCGTGGTCGCCAAACTCGACACCTTGAAGCCTCCAGGCAGGGCGCCGTAAAGTCAGAGTTTCCTCAAATGGTCGAAGTCGCCGTTAAACTGAGGCGTCCCCCAGCGGTTTTCAAACACCAGGTCTTTGAGGGCGCGCCGCCGGCCCCAGCCCAGTTGCTCCAGCATGGGTTTGTCGTAGAGCGCCTCGACGTGCCCCAGGCACAGGATCGCCACGGGCTTGCCGCCCGGCGGGATGTCCAGTAATTCGGCCAGGGCCTGGGGGTCGAACAGGGAAACCCAGCCGAGACCCAGGCCCTCGGCGCGCGCGGCGAGCCACAGGTTCTGGATGGCACAGGCCACCGAGGCCAGGTCCATTTCCGGCAGGGTGCGGCGCCCGAAGACGTGGCGTTCGCGTCCGTCCATGAGGGCGGCCACCAGCAGCTCCCCGCATTCCAGAATGCCCTCGACCTTGATGCGCAGGAACGCGTCTCCCTGACTGCCCAAGGCCCGTGCGGTCTGGGTGCGTTCCTGCTCCACCAGGGCGTGGATGCGCCGGCGCAGGGCGGCGTCGGTGATGCGGATGAAACGCCAGGGTTGCATGTAGCCCACGCTGGGGGCGAGGTGGGCCGCGTGCAACAAGCGCTGCAAGACTTCGGGGTCCACCGGGTCGGGACGGAAGTGACGCATGTCGCGGCGCTCAGTGATGGCGCGGTACACGGCGGCGATCTCGTCGTTGTTGAAGCGGTTCATGGCAGGAACAATTGCGCCACGGCTTGCGGGTTGGAAGGAAAATACAGATGCAGATAGGAGGCCAGCAGGCGGCCCCGTCGGTACATCGCCTCTCCACTTCGATCGCCACGTTGGCAGCGGCCGCGGCACACGGGCGTGAGCGGCGTTTCCATTTTCGAGTGGTGGAAGGCGTGTCCCCGGATCTCGCCCTCGGGCAAGGGGGCGGCCTGTATGCCCAGGCCCGCGAGCCGGTCTTGCATCGTTGCCCGGCCCGGCAGCAAGCCGACCATGTCGGCGCTGTTACCCTCCTTATCAGTCAGGGACTCTAATAAGTACAGCATGCCGCCGCACTCGGCGAGAAGGGGTTTGGCCTGCTCGTGGTGGGCGCGCAGCGCCAGCTTCATGGCGGTGTTGTCGGCCAGTGGATTCAAATGCAGCTCGGGGTAGCCGCCCGGTAGCCACACGCTGTCGACCTGCGGCAGCGTGTCGTCGGCAAGCGGCGAGAAAAACACCAGCTCCGCACCCAGGGACCGCAACAGGTCAAGATTGGCCGGGTAGATAAAACTGAATGCACGATCGCGGGCAATGCCGATGCGCAGCCCTGCCAATAGACGCGGGGGCTCGGGCACGGCGGCCGGTGCGAAACTCACCGGCTGCGGCAGCGCCGCCAAGTCTGCCCTGGTCGCGACGGCCGCGGCCGCGGCATCCAGCCGCGCTGTCAGGTCGGCGATCTCTTCCGCCTGCACCAGGCCCAGATGGCGGTCGGGCAGGGCAGCGGCCTGGTCGCGCGGCAGGCCGCCGAAGTAACGGACCTCCGGCGGCAGGCCTTCGGCCAGCATGGCGCTGTGTCCCGGACCGGTCACGCGGTTGGCCACCACGCCGGCGAAAGGGAGATCGGGTCGGTGGCTCGCCAGTCCCCGGGCGAGGGCGCCGAAGGTCTGCGCCATGGCGGAGGCGTCGATCACCGCCAGCACCGGGACGTTAAACGTGCACGCAAGATCCGCGCTCGACGGGTCGCCGTCGAACAACCCCATCACGCCCTCAATCAGAATCAAATCCGCTTTCCCGGCAGCCTCAAACAGCAGTTGTTTGCAGGCGTCCTCGCCTGCCATCCACAGATCCAGTTGATACACGGGGTTGCCCGAGGCCTGTTGCAGGATCATGGGGTCGAGAAAGTCCGGACCGGTCTTGAAGACCCGGACGCTGCGGCCCTGGTTGCGGTGATGACGGGCCAGCGCCGCGGTGACGGTGGTCTTGCCCTGGCCGGAGGCGGGGGCGGCCACCAGCAATGCGGGGCATGCGTGCACCGGCATGGTTTATTAGCCGTAATGCCGGAATCGTGGATTCACCGGTTCTTTCCCGGTTGCCAGAGCACGTCGTTCCCGCCGGCATGTTTATTAAGGTAGCGCGCCATGACGAACAACAGATCGGACAGCCGGTTGAGGTATTGCATGGCCACAGCCGACACCGCTTCCGCTTTGTTCAGGCTTATGGTCCGACGCTCGGCGCGACGGCACACGGTGCGCGCCAGGTGGCACACCGCCGCCTGACGACCGCCGCCCGGGAGGATGAATTCCTTCAAGGGGCTGAGCCCCTCGTTCAGCGCATCGAGGGTCTCTTCAAGCCGTTTCACCTGATGGTCGGACAGCCTGCTGCGTCCCGGCACGCATAACTCACTGCCCAGGTCGAAGAGGTCGTGTTGCACGTCAATCAAGACATCGCGGATGTCGTCGGGCAGGTCGTCCGCCAGCAGGAGGCCGAGGACGCTGTTGAGTTCGTCCACCGTTCCGTAGGCCTCGACCCTTGGACTGTCCTTGTCCACGCGTATTCCGCCACCGAGCCCGGTGGTGCCTTTGTCCCCGGTGCGGGTATAAATCTTGGAGAGACGGTGGCCCATGTTTTAGTTCTCCGTCAGGCGGTAGATAACGGACAATCGCATATCGATCGCCCGGCCGTTTAACCACGATTGCGCCTCGGTGATGCGGCCTACTTGGCCCAGAGAGTTTACCGCCGAGCGGTCCAGGATGTCATATCCGGAGCTGCGGGCGACATGAATCTGACGGAGTCGGCCGTCCGGTTCCACATTGAACCCCAGCAGTACCTTGCCTTCCCAACCGTAGCGTCGGGCAATGTCGGGATAAGCGAAATAACGCGCCATGTCTGTGATCAGGCGGGCCTGGATCTGCGCCCTGGCCGATTTGTTTTTATTTCCCGGGCCGGTGGACGTTGAGGTCGGCGGACTTGGTTGTGATGACGCCCGGCTACGGTCATGGCTGTCCCGCCTGTTTGACGCGGGCCGTCCCTGGCCCGCGTCCTTCGGGCGCACTGCGTGCGTCCAATTTGCATCCTCGGCTTCGTATTCGGCACGTCCATGTGCCACTTTTCGCTCCCGGCGAAATTGTCGAGCCGCGTCGCCCGTGTTTTCTTTTTTCGCGTCCGTGATTGATGATTTCAGCCGTGCTTGATTGACGGCAACCGTTATTTCCGTTTCCTGAGAAACGCGCCGGCTCCACGCCGTGTTTTCCGCTTTGTGTTTCTTGCGTGTATTGGACTCGGTTATCGGCGTTGCTGCCGGTGAAGCGGTCGCAGACGCAAGGTCAAGGTTGACGGACAAGACGCTTTCAGGGTGTCCGGTCAGCCATATGTCTGTTTGCCAAGACGCCAGCGCAAGCGTATGCAGCGCCAGCGAGAGGAGCGCAAATTTGTATATTCTTCGATCGAATGGGTGCAGAGACATCATCGAGTTTGGTAAGCGACGGTCAGCAACAGATTGCGCCCCGGATGATTGTAGGTCCGGATGGTCTGGTATTGCTTGTCAAACAGGTTATCGATCTTGCCGCGCACCACCCACTTTTTGTTTAACCGGTATTGGGCATGCGCGTTGACGATGCCATATCCACCGATCCGGGTGTTGTTCGCCGCGTCTTCAAAGCGGTGGCTCTGGGCCACCCAGGTGATACCCGCGCTGGCCTTGCCGAAACGCCGGTTGAGATCCAATTTCAGCGAGCGTTTGGCACGACGTCGGAGCACCTTGTCGGTGGTGTCGTCACGGGGATCCAGAAAAGTCAGGTGTGTCGCCAGATCCCAACCATTGACGGTTGTGGAGAGTTCGATTTCCAGCCCCTTGATCTTGGCCTTGTCGACGTTTTTCGCGGTGAACTTCCCGGTACCCGAATCGAATACCGTGGCAATAAGGTTATCAATCACCGTATAGTAAGTGCGCACGTCCCAGCGCAACCGGGCCTGCTTGCCGCGCAGTCCGATCTCGAAGGACTCCGATTTTTCCGGCCGCAAATCCGGATTTCCGAAACCGGGAAAGTACAGTTGATTGAAGGTCGGAGCCTTGAATGCCGTGCCGTAGGATACGGTGATGCGCCGTCCATCGGCAAATGCGTACCCCCAGCCGATGTTGCCCGTGTCCCGTTTGCCGAATTGCTCGTTGTCGTCCGTGCGCAGGCTGAACTGAAAGTCGTGCTTGCCCACGGTCGCCTGATATTGGCCAAAGAGTCCCTTGTTGTCGCGCGAACTCCTGTCATAGGCGGTAGTGCTGCTGACTGCGTCCTGTTGATAATCGAGCCCCAGCGTTAGCAGTTGTTTATCCCCCAAGGTAACGTCATTCTGCCACGAAGCAACGTCACGTTTGGTGTTGAAGGTGGAAACAAAGCTTTGATCCTTGAAGTTGTCCGTTTCATCTCTGCTTTGTCCGACATTGAGTTTTGATTTCCAGGTAGACGCCGGAGAAAAGCCCAGTTCCGCACCGACGGATTCTTGCACAAAGTCGGTCCGGTTCTGAAAGTTGCCGTCGAATTCCGTCTCCCCCTGGGCCCTGAAGCCGTGCACGTTGAATGTCATTCCATTATCAAACCGGTGGTCGATGCGCGCCGTCAGGGAATTGTTGGTGTAGCCGTCGGCGTCGGGCTCATCCAGGCTGGAGATGGGTTGCCGGGCGTCGATGCCGTCGGTGTTGAAACGCGAGGCAAAGACGCTGTAGCGGCTGGCGTTGCGTCCGCCCGAGACTCCGGATGAAATCTGGCTCGTGCCGTAGCTGCCGACGCCGGCCGCGACGTTTCCGCGCGTTTCTTTCCGGCCTTTCCGGGTAAAAATCTGAATGACGCCGCCGATGGCCTCCGAACCATAGAGGCTCGAGCGTGGGCCGCGCACGATCTCAATGCGCTCGATCTGCGAAAGTGGGATATGCTGAAAGGCGGTGGTGCCGAGCGTTGCCGAACCGACCTTGACGCCGTCAATCATCACCAGCACGTGACCGGAGCCCGTGCCACGCAGAAACAGACTGCTGTTTTTACCGTAACCGCCGTTGACGGTGAAATCCATTCCCGCAAGGCCGGTCAGCAGCTCGGGAATATTCGCCGCCTGGCTGCGCTCGATGTCTTCGCGCCTGATAACGGTAACCGAAGCAAGGGATTCATCCGCCGTCACGGCGGTGCGCGTGGCGGTGACGATCACGGTATCCGGGTCGGGGACATCTGCGGCAAGGGAGGCCGGGGAAATGACAAGCGCCCCGGCCGCGGCAGATAAGACTGTTAAACGTTGCATTATTTTTCCTCCGCAATCCACGCGCACCCGCGCGGACGTTGATCAAGGTATACGGAGGAAAGAGCACAATGCGGGGAAAGCCATTGTCGCCCGTGCCGCCCTCCGCAACACTGTTTCGGGTTGCATCAGGCCGGTCTCCGGGCTCACGAGCGGGATGGGCTCCCAGGCTTCGCGCCTTCCCGTGTCTTAAAAACACAGTGGCGGTTTGCAAAGCCTTGACTCGTTTACCGTTGCGGGGGCAGCGCCGGGTTTGCCCTTTAAAGCGGGCGCACCGGCTTCCCGTTTCATTCCTCGGACGGACGTCCTCGGAACACCTGAAGCTACTGAGCAAACTGCTCGCGCGCCATACTATGCGCGGGTATGGCGCTTGTCAACCGGATAAAATTAAAGAAGCTCTGATCAATTCGTCATGCCGGACTTGGTCCGGCATCCAGGTCTTTGATCTTTATGGATTCCGGCTCCCGGATCGCGTCCGGGACAGGCTTCGCCGGAATGACGGTTCAGGAATTAATCAAAGCTTCCTTAAATTTTCTGCTGCGTTGGAAACTGGACCGTCACATCGACATGATCGGCGCGCCGTAGAGCAGCCCCTGGGCGTTGCGGATGCCTATTTTTTGCAGTGCCTTTTGTGTCGCCTCGTTTTCCACGCTTTCGGCGATGGTTTCCATTCCGAAAGAATTCGCGAGTTCGTGAATATGCGTCACGAT
>WGFP01000199.1 GCA_015492195.1 Acidiferrobacterales bacterium | reverse complement strand
GGCCAGAATAATCAGCAACTGCCATACACTTATACCCATGGTCATTCTCCAGTACGTTTATTTATAGTAGAAGGTGGTCGCCGCCTTGCCGCCGACAGGCGCTTTGCTACTTTCCACCCCGGCGCTTCGCCTTCTCTTCCAGTCCCGAGACGCCGAAACGCCGTTCCAACTCAACAAGGATATCATCCGGCTTCAAGCCCTGCTGAGCAAGCATTACCAGGGTATGAAACCAGAGATCGGCGGTTTCATGGACGATTTTTTCCGGATCACCGTCCTTGGCCGCGAGCACGGTTTCCGTGGCCTCTTCGCTGATCTTCCTTAAAACCGCGTCCTGCCCTTTGGCATAGAGGCTCGCCACATAGGAAGTATCCGGACTCTGGCCCTTGCGGGATTCAATGACTGCTGCCAGTTTGCTCAGAATATCGCTCATGTTTGTTTCTTACCATAAATCTCGTCCGGGTCCTTGAGCACCGGCTCCACCGGCTTCCATTGGCCCTGCGCGAGTTTTTGATAAAAACAGCACTCGCGGCCGGTGTGACAGGCGACCCCGCCTTTCTGCTCGACCGTCAACAGCAACGTGTCGTTGTCACAGTCCAGGCGCACGTCCTTGACGATCTGCTCATGTCCCGAGGTTTCACCTTTGCGCCATAACTTTTGACGCGACCGCGACCAGTAAATCGCCTTGCCTTCCTTGACCGTTGCGGCCAGAGCCTCGCGATTCATCCAGGCCAGCATCAACACCTTCCCGGTACCGCTGTCCTGCGCGATGACCGGAATCAGGCCCTCGGCGTTCCACTTGATCGCATTCAGCCAGTTATCGGACATAATGGCTATTTCACCGCAAAGGCGCGGAGAACGCAAAAAAGATGGTGATTCGTGACGCGTAAATCGTGAATCGTAACCCAGCCTGCGACTCACGATCTCCCTGCATCCGTGCACCGTTACGGCGGCATTTACAGCCTCACCTCGATGCCGCACTCGGCCATGCGCTGCTTGGCCTGCCCCACCGTGTACTCGCCGAAGTGAAAAATACTCGCCGCGAGCACGGCGTCGGCGTGTCCTTCGAGGATGCCCGCAACCAGGTGATCCAGATTGCCGACCCCGCCGGAGGCGATCACCGGGATACCGACGGCGTCACATACCGCGCGCGTGAGCGCAAGATCAAATCCATCGCGCGTGCCGTCGCGGTCCATGCTGGTCAGGAGAATCTCCCCGGCGCCGTATTCGGTCATCTTCACCGCCCATTCCACGGCATCGATGCCGGTGGGTTTTCGTCCGCCGTGCGTATAGATCTCCCAGCGAGGGGACTCGGCCCCGGCAACCTGTTTGGCATCAATGGCCACGACAATGCATTGACCACCGAAATGGTCCGCAGCCTGTTTCACAAAATCGGGGTTGCGCACGGCCGCGGTGTTGATCGCCACCTTGTCGGCGCCGGCATTCAGCATGCGCCGCACGTCTTCGTTGTTGCGGATCCCGCCGCCGACCGTGAGCGGGATAAACACCTCGCTCGCCATTGCCTCCACCACGTGCACCATGGTGTCGCGGTTGTCCGAACTCGCGGTGATGTCAAGAAAGGTGACTTCGTCGGCGCCCTGTTCGTCGTAGCGGCGCGCCACTTCGACCGGATCGCCGCCGTCGCGAATATCCACAAAGCGAACGCCCTTGACGACGCGCCCGTTGTCCACATCGAGGCAGGGAATGATGCGTTTAGCGAGGCCCATAAGATTTAATAAATTCTCACCGCAAAGACGCCAAGAACGCAAAGATAAAATGAAATTACAAAATATCCGTCATTGTCATGGCGCGATAAGGCATCCTTGACTTTCTTCGCGTCCTTGGCGGCTCTGCGGTAAAGATTATTTGCTCAGTTTATCGGCGAGTTTCTGCGCGGCGGCGAAATCCAGCGTGCCTTCGTAAAGGGCGCGCCCGGTGATCGCCCCCATGATGCCGGTGTCCATCACCTCGCACAACCGGCTGATGTCCTCCATATTGGTAATGCCGCCCGAGGCGATAACCGGAATGGAAATCTGCTCGGCGAGCCTGACCGTCGCCTCAATGTTCACGCCGGTCATCATGCCGTCGCGGCCGATATCGGTATACACGATCGCCTCCACCCCGTCGTTCTGATACTTCTTCGCCAGATCAATGACGTCGTGACCGGAGAGCTTGGACCAACCGTCGATCGCCACCTTTCCGTCCTTGGCGTCCAGGCCGACGATGATATGTCCGGGAAATTCAGCGCATACGTCGCCCACGAAGTGCGGCGCGTTGACCGCCTTGGTTCCCAGGATGACATAACGCACGCCGACGTCCAGGTAGGCCTGAATGGTGTCCTCGTCGCGTATCCCTCCCCCCACCTGGATGGGCAGGTCCGGATACGCCGCGGTGATCGCTGCGATCACTTCCGCATTGACGGGTTTGCCGGACTGCGCGCCGTTGAGGTCCACGATGTGCAGCCGGCGCGCGCCGGCCTCGATCCAGCGGCGCGCCATCGCCAGCGGATCATCGGAAAACACGGTTTCCTCGTCCATGCGCCCCTGGCGCAGACGCACGCATTTACCGTCTTTCAGATCTATGGCGGGAATGATGAGTAACGACATGCTTGAAATAATCCTGGGCTACAACGAAGGATAAGAAAGGTTTCTATATTTCTCGTCGCGGTTCAGCTACCACCGTCCCAAGTCATGAAATTTTCCAGAAGCCGAAGGCCGGCCTTCTGGCTCTTTTCCGGATGAAACTGGACGGCAAAAATATTCTCATGCGCCGCCGCCGAGGTAAACCGTACGGCATAGCCGGTCGCACCCGTCACGCAACTCGGATCGGCGGAATCGACGTAATAGCTGTGCACAAAATAGAAACGCGCATCCTGCGGGATTCCGTTCCACAACGGGTGCGGCGTCATCTGATGCACCTGGTTCCAGCCCATGTGTGGAACCTTGAGTACCCGTCCGGTTTCCGGGTCCGTCATTTTCTCCACCGGGAATCGCCTGACCTGCCCTCTCAGAATGCCCAAGCCGGGTGTCCCGCCGCCTTCTTCGCTGAAATCATACAGTGCCTGCAGGCCCAGGCAAATGCCCAGAAAGGGCTTGATTCGCATCGTCTGCAACAGCGTATCGCGCAGACCGCTTTCAACAAGCGCGGCCACACAGCCGGCTATGGCCCCCTGCCCCGGAAACACCACCCGCTCCGCACGCCGGACCTCCTCTGGATCGGAAGTCAGCGTGACGCGCGCCGCCGGCGCAACATGCTCGATCGCCTTGCATACGGAACGCAGGTTGCCCATACCGTAATCAATCACCGCCACCGTATTCATAAATTATAGATTCAAATAAGGATGGTGGGAGACAAACCGGCGGAAAGGAACGCCGCGTGTTTGTGGACGAGCGCGTGCAATATCATAGCGGTTCCGGATTTCGGGATCGCTACAAACTCCCCTTGGTTGAGGGAACAACCCCACCCATGCGCGGATCGGCCGCCAGCGCCATGCGCAGCGCGCGGCCGAACGCCTTGAACACCGTCTCCGCAACGTGGTGTGCGTTTTTCCCTTTTAAGCAATCCACGTGCAGGGTCACCAGGGCATGGTT
>WGFP01000198.1 GCA_015492195.1 Acidiferrobacterales bacterium | reverse complement strand
TGGCCATCGGCATTGATGCCATTAATTACTGGGTCAATGACGGAAAGAAATTCGCAACGAGTTCCTCGTTCGTCGGGCCGCTGCCGCAGCGAACGGCGGTCGGCACCCTCGAGCATGCTCAAAGAGAACAGGAGATACCGGAGTTAAAATATTCGAGCTGGAATATACGGGATGAGAGCGCCGGCGGCCTGGCGTTGGTCAAAAACGGGCTGATCAAAGACCGGGTGCGGGTCGGCGATCTGGTCGCCACCAAGGCCTCCGGAAAAGCCAAGGGATGGGAGATCGGCGTTGTCCGTTGGGTGAAAAGCGCAAGCCCGTCACACGTTGACATCGGGACGCAACGACTCTCGCCGAATGCCGAGCCGGTGGTCATTAAAACCTTCAACGAAAAGAATGAGGAAAGTGATTTTCTTCCGGCCCTGCTGTTACCTGAAAACGAGGCGCTCAAACAAAAGCAGACCCTGATCACCCACCGCAATGTATTCAGGCCCAACAGGCTGATCTACATGGATAACGGTTACCGCCTGTATAAAATAACCACCACCGAACTCATAGAGCACTCCGGTTCCTTCGAGCGGTTCACTTTTACCGTAGAAAATTCCTGAAGTCCCGGCGTGCCGGTGGCATAAGGCCTCATAATTTCTTTTTTCTAACCCGCCTTTTCCGTTTGCCAATGCGGGTTGTGAGTTTCCACTCCGGTAACGTTGCCGTCACCACCGCCCCCAGCAGAACCACCATCCACGACAGATAGATCCAGATCAAAAATACCGGCAAAGCGGCAACGGCGCCGTATATAATTTTGTATGAAGAAAAGTAGAGTACAAATAAACCAAACGCACGCTTGGTGATCTCAAACAATATCGCGGCAAAAACGCTGCCGATCAGCGCGTGGCGAAGCCGCACGGGATGACTGGGCACAACCGTATACAAAAGCATGAATGCCATAATCTCAAACAAAACGGGCAGAATCGCCAGCAAGAACACGCGAAAACCGCTGAAGGCCGACTGTTCTGCAAAAAACGGAAGCGAGATGAGGTAGGAAGTCAGGGACAGACTGAGCCCGATCAACACCGGCCCCAGTGTCAACAACGCCCAATAGGCTAGAAAACGGTGCAGGCGTTTACGGGTCTGCGAAACATGCCAGATATCGTTGAAGGTTTTTTCGATCGTGGCCATCAGAAATAAGGCGGTGATGACCACAAACACAAGCCCCCAGACCGTAAGCTTCCCGGCATTGGCTGAAAATTGATGCAGATACTTTTGCACCGCCGCGCCCGCCGCCGGGACAAAGTTCCCGTAAATAAACTCGTCCACCGACGTTATCCATGATTGAAAAACGGGAAAAACAGACAGCACCGCCACGGTAACAGCCATAAGTGGAACCAGTGCCAGCAGCGTGGTAAACGAAAGCGAACCGGCAACGCGCGTGCAGCGATCTTCCGCGTAGCGACGTCGCACGGTTTGGGCGAATTGCCAGAGCTGTTGTAAAAAATCGCGGGTTTGTTCGGACATGGAAGGCGAATAAAAAGGGCCCTCGAAGGGCCCTTTTTATAACGTTTGGCGTCGCTTTATCGTGTCAGCGACCCAGATAGGCAAGGTCGGAGTCTTCGACGGTACCGAGCGACCATGCTCCGCGTGTCTTGGCATGGTTGACCGCCGCATCAATCTCCTCCCGGGAGGCCTGCCGTGGGATCACCAGAACCTGATCGGGATAGATCAGATCAGCGTCTTTGATTTTGTCCGTATTGCTCTTGTAAATAAGCGGCCATTGATAGGGATTGCCGTAAATCACATTTTGTCCCGCAATACCCCAGAGATGGTCTCCGCGGACGACGGTGTAACGCGTTACCACATCCGAAGCAGCGGCCGGTCCTGCGGGTTCCGCGGGCTGGGTTTCAGCCACTTCTTTCGGCTCCTCTTTGGCCGGTTCCGTGGTCGCGCAGCCGCCGACAAAAAGAGCCGTCAGCAGCAAAATGGAAATCTTTTCTCTACGTTTCATTTGTTCACCATCTCCTTATTATCAGCGATCGGCAGCGAACGTCATAATACAGTATAGATCAAAAGCTAACACCCGCTACAATGGGCTGTCAAGGCAACACAGGGTAAAATACAGCTGAATTACAACCATTTATCGCCCTCATCACAGCGGAGGTCGCATGCCGGTCACGATTTACCATAACCCCAAATGCACAAAATCCAGACAGACCCTCAAGCTCCTTGAGGAGCGCGGGATTAAACCGAGAATCATCGAATATTTGAAAACCCCGCCTTCGGAGTCGGAGCTTAAACGTCTGCTGAAACTCCTGGGACTGCGCCCGCGCGAATTGCTGCGCCAAAAAGAATCCGAATACAAACTGGCCGGGCTGGATAACCCCAGCCTGTCGGACGCGGCCATTATTCGCGCCATGATCAAGCACCCCAAGCTGATCGAGCGCCCGATCGTCGTCGCAGGGGCGAAAGCGGTGATCGGCAGGCCTCCGGAAAACGTGCTGGAACTGGTCTAACTCATGCCGGATATCCTGGTGCTTTATTACAGTCGCCACGGCGCCGTGGCGGACATGGCGCGGCACATCGCCCGCGGCATCGAAAAGGTGGAAGGCGCGTCGGCACGGCTGCGGACGGTGCCTGAGATCTCGGCCGAGACGGAGGCCGTGGCGAACGCGGTTCCCGATCACGGGCCGCCCTATGCGACGCACGACGACCTCACGGAATGCATCGGCTTGGCGCTTGGCAGCCCCACCCGTTTCGGCAACATGGCCGCGCCCCTGAAATATTTCATCGATACGACCAGCCCGCTGTGGCTGTCCGCGGGACTTGCCGGCAAACCGGCCGCCGTCTTTACGTCTTCGGCGAGCCTGCACGGCGGCCAGGAAACCACGCTTATCTCCATGATGCTTCCTTTGCTGCATCACGGCATGCTCTTGCTCGGCCTGCCATACACGGAAGCGGCGCTGATGCGTACCACCGGCGGCGGCACGCCCTACGGGGCGAGCCACGTCGCCGGCCCCAACAGCGACCGGCCGTTGAGTGATGATGAAAAAGAGTTATGCCAGGCGCTGGGCCTGCGCTTGGCGACCGTCGCCGTCGCCCTGCATACCCATCCCGGCCGAAGTTAAGCATCCGGGGCGACGGACATGGCGCCTACCCCAAACCGCGAATGAAGGGAATGGTGATGCGGCGCTGGCTGGCGAGTGAGGCCCGGTCGATGCGCTCCAGCAGATCAAACAGCGACCGCAGGTCGCGCGGATAGCGATCGAGAATGTAGCGCGACACTTCTTCGGTTATTTCCAGGCCCCGGTTGCGGGCCCGCAGGCGGATCGCCGCCAGCTTTTCGGCATCATTCAGGGCGTGCAATTGATACACCGGTCCCCACCCCAGCCGGGTGGCGAGCTCCGGCATCCGCAGGCCGAGGTGTTTCGGGTTGGCCGCGCCCGCGGCAATCACCGTACCGCGCGCTTCACGCTGGCGTTCACACAGGTTAAACACCGCCGGCTCCCAGACAACGTCCCCGGCGATGCGGTCAACGTCGTCCAGACAAACCAGCGGCACGTGTTCGACGTCTTCAAGAATCGCCGTCGAGAATTCGGTTGAATTCGCAAGCGGGATATAAACCGGCGCCACGCCGTGCTCCTGGGCCTGCCGGCAGGCCGCTTGCAACAAATGGGACTTGCCGGTGCCCGGCTCCCCCCATAGAAAAAACATGCGCTCACCGCCTGCGTTGCCCCCGGCCGCCTCGACCGCGGCGCGCAGGTGATCCATCACCTCACGGTTTCGCGCCGGGAGAAAATTGTCGAAAGACGAGCTGTCCTTCAGTTGCAGGTTAAGTGCGAGTTGGGCGTTCACGACCTCGGCCGACGGGTTGGGCGACGCTTTGCTTTGGCGCGATACAGGGCGCTGGTTGTATAGCCGTCATACAGGTGCCGCAGCCAGACCATCAAGGCCGCGGCCGCCGGCAGCGCCAGCAGAACGCCGAAAAATCCGAACAGCTGGCCGCCGGCCAGCACGGCAAAAATCACGGCCACGGGGTGCAGCCCGATACGGCCGCCCACCAGCCGCGGCGACAACCACAGGCTTTCCAGCACCTGCCCGGCCAGGAAAACCGCCAGCACCCCGAGAAGGATCGCAGCGTCGTGAAATTGCAGGTACGCGGCAATGCCGGCGGCCAGCACGCCGCTGATAAATCCGAGATAGGGTACAAAACTCACCAGCCCCGCGAACAGGCCGATCGGCACGGCAAGATCGATGCGCAGCAGCCACAGGCCCACGGAGTAGATCACCGCCAACACCAGCATGACCAGCATCTGACCCCGCAGAAATTGGCCCAGCACCGCGTCGGTCTCGCGCGCCAGTTGCTTCGCTTTCCGCCGCAGGGAGGGCGGTATTAATTTAAGGATGCCGGCGAGCAGGCGTTCCCAATCAAGGAGCAAATAAAACGTCACCACGGGGATCAATATGAGATTCATCAATACCGCCAGCAGGCGCAGACCCGATGCCGCCGCCTGCGTGATCACGAGGCCCGCCCAGTCTCCGACTTTTTGCCAATGCGCAATCACCGTCTGCTTCACGCTCTCCAGATCCAGCGGCAACTCACTCCCCAGCAAACCCTGCAAGCGGGGGATCAGGGTGTGTTGCAGCCAGTCCAGGTATCCCGGCATTTTCGTGGCAAAACCCATGACCTGGCGCTGCACCAGCGGAACCAGGAACAAAACCAATCCCAGCAGCAGCAGGATAATAAGAAGGAACACGACGACCACCGCCAGCGTGCGTGGAAGACGCCATTGCTCCAGGCGGACAACCAGCGGATTGCCCACGTAGGCAAGCAGCGCGGCGACAAGAAACGGGGTGAGCACGGGCGCAAGCAAATAGACCAGCCCCCCGCCGACGACCACGAGCCCCAGAATGGAGAGAAGCCGTGCGTTAGTCATGGGACTTGTTCGGTTTGCGAGGTGCGTTGTTGCCGGCACGCCTCTTGCGGGCGGCCTGCGGTCGCCCAGTTCCGCTCCCGGCGGATTTGTGACTCGCCACGTCCTTGTGGCTCGCCCCTGCGGGGCGCGCTGAAGTGCGTCCAAATCTGCTCCCGGCAGATTTGTCGACGAATTCGACCTCCTTCATCACGCCCCAGATCCATAAATAATGCACGCCGCTCACCACGGTCGTCGCCAATACCGTGTAAACCAGGACATCGACCACCGCGCCATAAGCCAGCCCGAAGGCCTGTTGCGCAAGGACGGCGATAATG
>WGFP01000197.1 GCA_015492195.1 Acidiferrobacterales bacterium | reverse complement strand
GTACATCGGGGTGCCGGTGGACGGGCCCTACAAGCCGGATTATTACCGTTATTGAGGTGAGGAGAAAAGTGTGAGGGGTAAGGGGTAAAAAGGGTTCGTCCTCCCCGCCTCTTACCCCTCACGCTTCACCCCTCACCTAGATTCATGGATTCCCAGAAAAAACATTCCCGCGTTTTCAGCTGCGAGTTCTTCCCGCCCAAGACCGAAGCGGGCAAGGACGGCTGGCGCGCCGCCCTTGATGACCTGGCGCGGTTAAAACCGAAGTATTTTTCCTGCACCTACGGCGCCGGCGGCAGCACCCAGGCGGGGACTTATGAAACGATTAAGGAAATTCGTGATAAGGGCCACCGCGCCGCGCCGCACATCACCTGCGTCGGCTCCACCAAGACCAAGATCCGCGAACTGCTCCAAGGATACATTGATCTCGGCATCGATCACATCGTCGCGTTGCGCGGTGACCTGCCCGAAGACCGGAAACAGGCCGGCGAGTTTGCATATGCCAACGAACTGGTGGCGTTTATCCGCCGGGAAACCGGTCGGCACTTTCACATCGAGGTGGCGGCCTATCCCGAGTTCCATCCCGAGGCGCCCGACGCCAAAACCGATCTTGTCAATTTCAAACGCAAGGTGGAAGCGGGCGCGGATTCCGCCATCACCCAGTACTTCTTTAATCCCGATGCGTACTTCCGGTTTATAGATGAATGTGAAGCGCTTGGCCTCGATCTCCCGATCGTCCCGGGCATCATGCCGATCACCAACCACAAACAACTGGCGCGTTTTTCCGATAACTGCGGCGCCGAGATCCCGCGCTGGATTCGCAAACGGCTGGAGGGTTTCGGTGACGACCTGGCCTCCATCCGCGCCTTCGGCCTGGACGTCGTCACCGCATTGTGCGATCGCCTGCTGGCCGAGGGGGCGCCGGGCCTGCATTTCTACACCCTGAACCGGGCCGAGGCCACCTGCGCCATCTGGAGGCGTCTCGGCCTTTAGTCGGTACTTTCGGCGGTCGGGCCCCGCCGGTTATACTGAACCGCTTGCGTCAAAACCCCTGAAACAGGAGGCCCGCCATGCGTCTGACAAGAATAGCCATTGGGATGTTGTTTCTCCTTATCGCCTCGTGCGACAAACCCGACGCGGACAAGGCGCCGCCCATTAAATCCGATTTCGCCGCCACGAAAATTACCGACCGGATCTACGTCATCCACGGCCCGAAGGAATTTCCAAACAAGAAGAACCAGGGTTTCATGAACAACCCCGGGTTCGTGCTTGTCGACAAAGGGGTGGTGGTCATTGATCCGGGCGGCAGCGTTCAGACCGGCGAGATGGTGCTTCAGAAAATCGCCGGCGTCACCAAAGACCCGGTGATCGCCGTTTTCAACACCCACATCCACGGCGACCATTGGCTCGGTAATCACGCCATCAAGGCGGCCTTTCCCAAGGCCGTCATCTACGCCCATCCGAAGATGATCGAGAAAGTGAAGGCGGGAGAAGGCGAAAGCTGGTTAAAACTTCTGGATGACTTAACCGAGGGCGCCATTCGCGGCACCAAGGTTGTCGCCCCGGACATCGGCATCGAGGGCGGCGAGACGCTCAAGCTGCGTAACCTGACATTCCGTGTTCATCATAACGGCAAGGCGCACACCGACGCGGATATCATGATCGAGGTCGTGGAGGAGAAAGCGATCTTTCTCGGCGACAACGTGGTAAATAAAATAGCCACGCGCATGGACGACGGCAATATTAAAGGACAGATTGCCGCTATTGACCTCATCCTCAAAACGCCCGCGAAGCATTACATTCCCGGCCACGGCCAAACCGGGGGGCGCGAGGTCGCCCAGCGACATCAGGCCTATCTCAAGGCCCTTCATGATTCGGTACGAAAATATTACGACCAGGGCCTCAGTGATTTTGAGATGAAACCGAAGGTGGTGAAGGATCTGTCCGCCTACAAAGACTGGGTGCGCTTTGACGATGAAATCGGCCGGGCCATCAGCCTCGTTTACCTGCAAGTCGAGGCGGAAGCATTCTGATTTCCGCGCGGTGGGGCGGCTTCCGTGTACCGGCTTTTTCCCGAGATCAAACCCTACGCCAGCCACATGCTGGCGGTGGACCCGCCGCATGAATTATATGTCGAGGAATGCGGCAAACCGGAGGGGCTGCCGGTGCTGTTCGTGCACGGCGGCCCCGGGGCCGGTTGCGAGGACGATCACAGGCGTTACTTCGATCCCAACCTGTACCATATCGTGCTGTTCGACCAGCGCGGCGCCGGCCGCTCCACCCCTCACGCAAGCCTGGATAAAAACACGACCCAACACTTGGTGGCCGACATGGAACGCATCCGCGACCACCTCGGCATCGAACGTTGGGTTTTGTTCGGGGGTTCCTGGGGTTCGACGCTCAGCCTGGTCTACGCCGAAACCCATCCCGAGCGCGTGCTGGGTCTGATCCTGCGCGGGGTGTTTTTGTGCCGGCCGTGGGAGATCCGCTGGTTCTATCAGGAGGGGGCAAGTCGCGTGTTTCCCGATCACTGGGAGGAATTCATCGCGCCCATCCCGGAAAATGAGCGTTATGACATGCTTCATGCCCATCATCGGCGCCTGACCGGAGACGATGAAATTGCGCGCATGGCCTCGGCCAAGGCCTGGTCGCTGTGGGAAGGACACACGGCAACGCTCAAACCCAACCAAGCCGTGGTCGATTTTTTCGGCGCCCCGCACACGGCCCTGGCGCTGGCGCGCATCGAAGCGCACTATTTCGTCAACAACGCCTTCCTGGAACCCGACCAGATTCTGCGCGACGCGCAACGCCTGAAAAACATCCCCGGCTTCATCATCCATGGCCGCTACGACGTGGTCTGCCCGATTAAAAACGCCTGGGATCTCCACCGCGCCTGGCCTGCGGCCAAGCTCGAGGTTATCCCGGACGCCGGCCATTCGGCGTGCGAACCGGGCATTGTCCATGCGCTCATTCTGGCAACCAACGAGCTGGCCGCCCTGCTCGGGTCCAGCAACGTTTCCTGATGCCGGTCTACGCCATCGGCGACGTTCAGGGCTGCTACGATGCCCTGCGGGCATTGCTTGCCAAACTCCGCTTTGATCCCGAACGCGACCGGCTGTGGTTTACCGGCGATCTGGTCAACCGCGGACCACGGTCGGCGGAGGTCGTGCGCTTCGTGCGCGACCTTGGGGATCGGGCCGTGTGCGTGCTCGGCAATCATGATCTGCATTTGCTCGCCGTCGCCGCCGGCTGCGTCCAACCCAAAAAGCGCGACACCCTCGACGACGTTCTGAACGCGCCCGACCGGGAGGCGCTTCTGGGCTGGCTGCGGGCGCGACCGTTGCTGCACCACGACCAAACCCTGGGCCATACCCTGATTCACGCCGGCCTGGTGCCGCAGTGGGACTTGGCGGAGGCCGGGCGGCTCGCCGTCGAGATCGAGACAATGCTCCAAGGGCCCGCGGGCGATGAATTGTTGCGACACATGTACGGCGATGCGCCGGCGCGGTGGGACGAAGCCCTGCGAGGGTGGGAGCGGGCGCGTGTGATCGTTAACGCCTTCACGCGCCTGCGCTACTGCGCCGCGGACGGCGCCATGCACCTGCGGCACAAGGGTGCGCCCGGCACGCAACCGTCGCGCCTGATGCCGTGGTTCCAGGTGCCGGGGCGGAGAAGCCGGGGCCTCCATATTATTTTTGGTCACTGGTCGACCCTGGGGGTATGGAACGGCGACGGCGTCATCTGCATTGACGGCGGCTGCCTCTGGGGCCGCTCACTGACGGCGGTGAGGCTGGACGCAAAGGAACCGGAATTCTTCCACGTCGCGTGCGCGCAGCAACAGGTGCCGCATGGGCAATGATTTCATGCCTTATGGCTTGCTGGCGGACGTCATACTGGTTGTTCATGCGGCCTATGTTTTGTTTGTCGTCGGCGGCCAGCTGCTGATCCTTATCGGATGGATTGCCGCGTGGACGTGGACGCGCCATTTCATTTTCCGTATCGCGCATCTTGCGGCCATCGGTTTTGTCATCATTGAGGTGTGGACGGGTCTTGCCTGCCCTCTTACGGTACTGGAAAACGCCCTGCGCGAACGCGCAGATCAAAGTGTCTACGAAATAAGCTTCATCGGTTACTGGCTGCAACGCCTTTTGTTCTACGACGCGCCGGGCTGGGTATTTACTCTCATGTATACCGCGTTCGGGGCGCTGGTGTTGCTCACGTTTATCGCCTACCCGCCTCGCCGGCGCCGCGGATAATCCGTTAGGTGCAAAACCCGACCGGGACAGGCAAAATAAGGGGCTGTTGAACCAACCTGTAATAAATACCATGGCGGACACGGAAAAACATCAGATAGAGGTGACGGTCAGGACAACCTATATCCCGGACCAATCGGCGCCGGAAAACAACCGCTACGTGTTTGCTTACACCGTCACGATCACCAATGCCGGAACGGTCCCGGCCAAGCTTGTGACCCGCCACTGGATCATTACCGACGCCAACGAGAAGACCCAAGAGGTGCGGGGCGAGGGCGTGGTCGGGGAACAACCCTATCTGACCCCGGGCATGAGTTTTGAGTACACCAGCGGCACCATCCTTGAGACGTCGGTGGGGGTGATGCGCGGGAGCTACCAGATGGTGGCCGACGACGGCACCCGTTTCGACGCCGAGATTCCGGCGTTTACGCTGAGCGTGCCGCGTACCCTGCACTAGGTGGCGCCCCCTGCGCCCGTCGCCTCGGGCCGTCCGTCTGGCGCCGGCCGTCTGTTCATCAGACCAGGTCTCCGCGGCCGGGTGCGTGCATTTAAAAACTGGAACGCTATGGCCAAACCTGAATTCGATCTCTGCGTCATCGGCGGCGGGGCCGGCGGCCTGGTTGTCGCGGCCGGCGCGGCCACGCTCGGCGCCAAGGTCGTTCTGATTGAAAAACACCGCCTCGGCGGAGACTGCCTGTACCACGGCTGCGTCCCCAGCAAGACCCTGCTCCACTCGGCCAAGGTCGCGCACTTGATGCGCGGGGCCGGGCGTTTCGGTCTTGAGCCTTGCGCGCCCCCTGTACGCCTCGACCGGGTGATGCAACGGGTGCGGGCGGTGATCAAAACCCTCGAACCGCATGACAGCCCCGAGCGGTTTCGCGCGCTGGGTGTCGAGGTCCTGTTGGGTCAAGGCCAATTCACGGACCCGCGCACGTTCACCCTGAACCGCCGCCCCATTACCGCCAGGCGCTTCGTGCTGGCCACCGGGTCGCGGCCCGCCCTTCCTGCGGTAACCGGCCTGGAAAAGCTTACGTACCTGACCAACGAAACCGTGTTTGAACTGAAGGAACCGGTGCCGAGCCTGATCGTCCTGGGGGCGGGACCCATCGGCATGGAAATGGCGCAGGCCTTTGCCCGCCTCGGCAGCCAAGTGACGGTGGTCCAGCGCGGCCAACGGGTGCTTCCCAAAGAAGACGCGGATCTGGCGGATGCCCTCAGGCAACGGCTCGCGACGGAGGGCGTTGAGTTTCTGCTCAACCACACGCCCCTGCAGGCCGGGCATTCGGACAGCGGTATCCGTTTGCAGATCAAGGCCGGGGACGGCCGCGTGAAATGGCTGGAGGCGTCACACCTGCTGCTGGCAACGGGACGGCGGGCCAACGTGGAGAACTTGGGCTTGGAGACCGCCGGCGTGCAGGTCACCGCCGGGCGCATCCTGACGGACAAGCGGCTGCGGACGTCCAACAAAACGATTTACGCCTGCGGCGACGTCACCGGCCCCTACCCCTTTACCCACATGGCGGAACACCAGGCCGGCGTGGTTCTGCGCAACGCCCTCTTGCGCCTGCCGGCCGCGGTGGAACCGTGCGTGATACCCTGGTGCACGTTTACCGATCCCGAGCTTGCGCGCGTGGGGTTGTCGGAAGATGAGGCGCGGGCACAAGGCGTTTCCTACAAGGCATACCGCTTTCCGTTTGCAGAAATCGACCGGGCGCGGGCGGAAGACGAAACCGCGGGGTTTGCCAAGGTGTTGACAACCCCGCGCGGGCGACTGCTCGGGGCGATGATCCTCGGTCCCCGCGCCGGGGAATTGATTCATGAATATTCCCTGGCCCTGAGCCAACGGCTGAGCCTGTCCGACATATCGGGCGTGATTCACATTTATCCCACCCTGGCGCAGATCAACCGGCGCGTTGCGGACCAAGCCCTCAAGGAGCGGCTGACACCGCGTGCGAAAAAATGGATGCAGCGCCTTTTCGGGTTGCGCGGGGGATGATGCGCAATAAGCAAAAAGCATGATTAAATCTCATGCATGGTTCGTGATCAGGAGGCCTACAAATGAATGTCCAGCAAAGCGTATTGGCGCGCTATTCCGGCGCGGCGAAATCCCGGGAGCCGGCCCTGTGTTGTCCCGTGGACTACGACCGGGCCCTGCTTGCCCCGTTGCCCAAAGAAATTATTGAAAAAGACTACGGTTGCGGCGATCCCTCGCGCTACGTGCGCGAGGGATCGCCG
>WGFP01000196.1 GCA_015492195.1 Acidiferrobacterales bacterium | reverse complement strand
GCGTAATATTCCGGAAAATAGTTGCCAAGCACGCGGGCGAGGCGCGCATGGGCCTCGGTGTTCTCGGGGTCCTGCGCCAGGCGCTGCAGGAGGTCCTGCTGCCCGTGCATCAGTAGCTCGAGCGAGGTGCGCAGCCCCCGGAGCATCAACGTGATCTCATTGGCGGCCCCGTTCACGGACTGACCCGCGATCCCGAGGTGATGCTCGCGGAACGCCTTGTCGTTCATATAGGCGTTCCACCCCAGCACCAGCCCGATCATGAGCAGAAACACCGCGACGAGCAGCAGCGGATTGTTGACCCTTAACCTTGGCGCCATGCTTTATGCCTTTCCCTCTGGCGGCGTGAGAATGCGGGATGCGTTTGCCCGGTGGCGGCCGCGTCCCCCCGGTCTTTTTTTCTGGTATGCAAATGCCGTACCGCTTTTTGGGGGGTTTACAGTGCGGCTTAATAAACCATGGTTTAAGTGTGGTTATCCGGTATCCCGCCTTTCCAGAGTGGAAGGGAGGCTCGGCGCTCGGGTACTGCTGTACCCGGCCCGATATAAATGAAGAAAATTTGAGGTGATTGTCCCCGGCCCGGAAGACGGATACGCTTTACCGCTTTACAGGGCACGCGTTCAGGACGGAAACGAGGATTGCGATGCCATCGGCGCGGGAGCGGGCCAAACTACTTGCCCGCGAGATGATGCAGGCCATGAAGGAGGCCAAGGCCGCGGAGGCCCGGGCAAAAAGGTTGGGCGAGGAGGTGCTGCAGGCCCTGGCCGAAGCCAAGGCGGAGGCCGAAGCGCGCATCGCCGTGGCCGT
Organism: Acidiferrobacterales bacterium; assembly: GCA_015492195.1. Lineage (GTDB taxonomy): Bacteria > Pseudomonadota > Gammaproteobacteria > Acidiferrobacterales > Sulfurifustaceae > S146-88. Next base: position 2,532 of record WGFP01000196.1, on the reverse strand, counting down.
GGACACGGACGAGCCGTCCCCGTGCGATCTCTGCGGCGCAGTCAAGCTGCAAAGTTTGGAAGAACCGGTTTACTCATCGAGGTCAGCTAAATAAACCATGTTTCGATTCCTTTGTTATCCGCTTCTCCTCATCATTGCATCTTTCGCACGTGCCGGGGAATTGCCGCTTTTCGACGCACACATCCACTACAACCGCGATGCTTGGAGCACTGTCTCCCCGCAAGCGGCAATAGCGGAGCTGCGTAAAGCCGGGGTGATCCGGGCCTTGGTATCGAGTTCCAGCGACGAGGGGACGCAGAAACTCTACGCCCAGGCGCCCGACCTGGTGTTCCCCTCGCTGCGGCCGTACCGCACGATGGTCGAGCAGGACACCTGGATCCACGACGAGTCGGTCATCGCGTATCTCAAAGAAAGGTTGGAAAAATACAAGTATGTCGCCATTGGCGAGTTTCACGTGGATGGCGCCGATGCGGACCTGCCGGTAGTGCGCCGTCTCGTGCAATTGGCCAAGCAATATCGTCTCCTGTTGTTTGCCCACGCGGATGCCGATGCGGTAAAACGGCTCTTCCGCCAGGACCCTGACGCGCGGATACTTTGGGCGCATGCGGGGTTCGAGGAGCCGCAGCAGGTAGGGGAGATGATGCGGCGCTACCCACGGCTTTGGGCGGAGCTGTCGATACGCAGTGACGTTACCAACAATGGCAAGATAGCCGGCGACTGGCGTGCCGTTTTGCTCGCCTTTCCGGATCGATTTATGGTGGGGACCGATACGTACATGCCGATGCACTGGGAGACGGTCGCCGACCATGCGGCCTGGACGCGGCGGTGGTTGGCGGACCTGCCGACGGACGTGGCCGAGCGGATCGCGTACCGAAACGGCAAGGCCCTGCTAACCGCTAGATAGCGCAGAAAGGGCCCTGTTTTTTCCCATCGCTTCAAGCGGTCGCCGCCGCTTCCTCGGCTGCAAAAAGAGTGCGGTAGCTGCAATAGAAGCTGGCCGCCACAATGGGCAGGACCAGGCCGCCGCCGACAATCCACACAAGGTAGGCGGCCAGCATCGAGACCGGCGAAAGCAGGCTGCCGAGGAGAAATGGCGTGATAAAAAGACCAAATAGCAACAAAACGGCAAGCGGGTAACGCGCGCTTAGCTTGAGGCTTTGTATCACGGCCGGCATCAACGCCTCGTTTCGTAGAACCGAGAGCGCGAGCGCATAGATCAGCGACATCGCCAGTAACAGGTAAAGCACCAATACGATCCCCGCCGTGCCCAACATGCCGGTGAGTGTAAGAAAATCAAGACTGGTCCAGCGACTCACCCAAGCACTGCCGCCCACGAGCTGTGCCGTAACGCCGATGGCGAGCGCGACCGCCATGCTGTAGACGCAAAAGACCAAAATCGACATCAGGTGGCTCTGGCTGCGTACCACGCCCACGAGCTCTTGAGGCGATCGCTTGAGCGCCGCCAGCCGCAGGGAAGCCGGCAAGGCCATCTTCTGTCTGGCCACGCGGTCGATAGTCAGATAGGTGCTGCCGAGCAGAATCGGCGCCAGCAAGGCGATCATCACGTTGCCCAGAAGTGGAATCAGTGTAAGAACGTTGATGAGCACGGCGGCGGAGAATCCCATTCCGCCGAGGACCCAAAGGTGACGCATGAAAAGCCGCCCGCCGCACCGCAACCAGCGCAGTCCAATGCGCAATTGTTTGCTGACGCGGCGGAACACCCGTCTTCTCTGGAAGAAGTTCCGCTTCGCGATTTGTTCGGCCGGGGTCGCCATGGAAGAAATATTTTGGATCAACGTGTTTCTTCCACTAATTTACTTCGCCCGGCATTAAAATGATTGAACGGCCCGCCGAACGGCAGCTTTCCTCGGTTGCGCGGTACCGTATTTGTAACGACCGCCGCCGCGCGTCCTTGGGTAACCGTGATCCGCATAAACGCGGTTTTTTCCGCCGAAAGCCGATATATTCATTCAGTTCACCTTTTCTTTTCCCATATAAAGTGTTCCATCACTTACTAATGAATTAAGATGCGAACAGGGATTCAAGTAAAAGGAATATTTTTATGAACCCGACGCGCAAATCCGTTACCGAAACCGAATTTGATCACTCGGCCTTCACTGTTGAACGTCCCAAAATCGGGCTGGCGCTGGGTGCCGGCGGCGCTCGGGGTTGGGCGCATATCGGTGTTATCCAGTCCCTGCGGAAAATGGGCATCGAGCCCGATATCGTCACCGGGACCTCGATCGGGGCGCTGGTGGGGGCGGTTTATGTCATGGATTATCTGGACAGTTTTAGCGATTGGGTCACGCAACTGAGATGGCGGGACGTGGTGGCGTTCTTCGACATCAGCCTGAGCGGCGGCTTCATAGAGGGAAAGAAGTTATTTGACTTCTTTCGCAAGCAATATAAAGACGTCCCCATCGAACAAATGCAGAAATCCTATGCGGCGGTGGCGACACGTTTAGATAACGGCCACGAGATATGGCTGCGAGACGGATCGGTCCTGGATGCGGTGCGGGCTTCGCTTGCCGT
>WGFP01000195.1 GCA_015492195.1 Acidiferrobacterales bacterium | reverse complement strand
TATCAAGAATGTCTTGAAGGCCATCGAGAACCAGGACAAACAAGCGGCGCAACAGGCCTACCGGGAGGCCACATCGGTCATCGACCGGATGGCCGGCAAAGGGTTGCTGCACAAGAACGCGGCCGCCCGCCACAAGAGCCGGCTGAATAACCGCCTTCGGTCGTTGGCTTGAATGAAAGTGGCGAGCCGCCGGTTACTTGGAAACTCGCTACTGTTTTACAACAACACCATGTTGTCGCGATGGATCAGCTCCGGTTCGTCGACATATCCCAGGATGGATTCGATTTTGTCGCTGCTCTGCCCGATGATGCGGCTTGCTTCCTCTGAGCTGTAATTAACCAGCCCCCGCGCCACCTCGCGGCCGTCCGCGTCAAGACAGGAAACGATTTCACCGCGGGTAAAGTCACCCTCTACATGCTTCACGCCCACGGGCAACAGGCTTTTGCCGGCTTCACGGATCACCTTGACGGCGCCGGAATCGAGCACCAGTTTCCCCCGTACCTGGACATGGCCGGCGAGCCATTGCTTGCGGGCGGCGATGCGCCCCTGTGAAGGTTTCAGATAGGTGCCGATCGACTCGCCGTCACACACGCGCACAAGCACATTGCGCTCCCTGCCGGAGGCGATGACCGTGGCGGTGCCCGACCGCGCCGCTTTCTCCGCCGCCGTCAGTTTTGTGCGCATGCCGCCGCGCCCCAGCATCCCGGAACCGCCGGCCACTTCCATCAGACGCCTGTCCCCCACCTTACCTTCCGTAATCAGCCTGGCGTCCGAATCCCGGCGCGGATCCCGTTCATGGAGCCCAGCCTGATCCGTGAGAATCAGCAGAAGGTCCGCCTCCACGAGGTTGGCCACCAAGGCGGCCAGGGTGTCGTTATCGCTGAAACGGATCTCTTCGGTCGCCACCGTGTCGTTCTCATTCACCACCGGGATGACGCCAAGATCAAGCAGGGTACGCAGGGTGCTGCGGGCATTGAGGTAACGGTTGCGGTCGCTCAGGTCATGATGGGTGAGCAGCACCTGCGCCGTGTGCAGCCCGTGGCGCTGAAACGCCGTCTCATAAAGCTGCACCAGCCCCATTTGCCCGACCGCCGCCATCGCCTGCAACTCATGCAGGGCGTGCGGGCGCGTCGTTCTTCCAAGGCGTTGCATGCCGGCGGCGACCGCACCGGAGGTCACCAGCACGACCTCCATGCCGCGGGCGCGCAACTGCGCCATCTGCCCCGCCCAGTCGGCGATCGCGTCGGTGTCCAACTTCTGGCCGACATGGGTCAAAAGCGAGCTGCCGATCTTCACCACGCAGCGGCGCGCCTGGATCAGGGACTGGCGGACACTACCGGTTCCGGGCTTGGACATGAGCCGTTGTCTCCTTATTTAATTCTTCCAGCCGTTTCATGAGCGCGCCGGCGAGTTCGCGGCATCCCTCACCCTTGAGGGCGGAGATGGTATACACCGGGCCGCTCCAGCCCAGGGCCTCTAGCAAGACACCCACGCGCGCCTCGCGCTCATTCGCAGGAATCAGGTCAATTTTATTGAGCACCAGCCAGCGTTCCTGCTCGGCCAGCCCGGCGTTGAATTTCTCAAGTTCTTCTTCCATGCCTTTCACCTGCGCCACGAGCTCGTCACAGGATTCGGTCCGTGCAATATCCACCAAATGTAACAAGATGCGCGTGCGTGCCAAATGTTTTAAAAACCGGATGCCGAGTCCCGCGCCTTCGGCGGCGCCTTTGATCAGACCGGGAATGTCGGCAACGACAAAACTGCGATCGGCCTCGACGCGCACAACCCCGAGGTGGGGGTGCAAGGTGGTAAAGGGATACTCCGCGACCTTGGGGCGCGCCTCCGACACCGCGCGCAAAAACGTGGACTTCCCGGCATTGGGCAGGCCCAAGAGCCCGACATCCGCCAGCACTTGCAGCTCCAAGGCCAGTTCGCGGCACTCCCCCGGCGTACCCGGCTTGGTTTTGCGCGGGGCGCGATTGGTGCTGGATTTGAAACGGGCATTGCCCAGCCCGCCCTTGCCGCCCTGCGCCACTTTCAATCGCTGACCCTCCTTCGTCAGTTCACCGATGAACTCGTCCGTGGCGGCATCCGTTACCCTCGTGCCTAGAGGGACCGGAATGACCAGGTCTTCCCCGGATTTGCCGGTGCGGTTTCGCCCCGCGCCGCGGGCGCCGTGCGGCGCGCGGAAAATTCGGGCGTGTCGAAAGTCCACCAGCGTATTCAGGCCGCCGTCGCCGACAAGGTAGACGCTTCCGCCGTCGCCGCCGTCGCCGCCGTCGGGACCGCCGCGCGGGATAAATTTCTCGCGCCGGAAACTCATGCAGCCGTCCCCGCCGTTGCCGGCCTCGACCCGGATTGTCGCTTCGTCAACAAATTTCATGACCTTTCCAGATAACTTTAAGGTACACAAATAATATGAAAAACCCAACGCAGAGGCGCAAAGACGCTAAGGTTTAATCTCTGAGGGTTTAATTCCCCGCAGCTTGCTGCGAATGTCGTCATTCCGGCGTATGCCGGAATCCAGTGGCTCGTTTGTGGACACCGGC
>WGFP01000194.1 GCA_015492195.1 Acidiferrobacterales bacterium | reverse complement strand
TACCCGCACAGAGCAATGTACATGGGCGCACAAGTGTCGCGAGAGGCACGACTCCAGGGACGGAGGAGGTAGAACCGAGTCAGGAACAGCGGTCGAGGATGCCGATAGCGACCAAGACACAGCTTGCACGAGAGCTCATTAAGCAAGTTTCCGGGAGATATCATGCAAAAAATAGAACTAAAAATACTCGACAAGCGCATCGGCAATGAATTTCCCCTGCCCCGGTACGCAACCGAGGGCGCGGCGGGCTTGGATTTATGCGCGTGTCTTGATGAGCACTTGCGTATCGAGCCGGGGGAGGCGCATCTCATTCCCACCGGGATCGCCATCCATATTGGAGACAAAAGCACAGCGGCGGTGCTGCTTCCGCGTTCCGGCCTTGGCCACAAGCACGGGATCGTGCTGGGGAACTTAGTCGGCCTGATCGACTCCGATTACCAAGGCCAGGTGTTAATTTCAGTGTGGAATCGGGGGCTGGAACATTTCATCATCGAGCCGGGCGATCGCATTGCGCAGATGGTATTCGTGCCCGTGGTCCAGGCTGAATTTAAAATCGTGGATGACTTCGAGGAAAGCCGTCGCGGCGAGGGGGGGTTCGGCCATTCGGGAAGAAAATAGCGGCCGATAAGTGAATCGGCGCATATTTCACTGACGCACTAAGGTCCTTCCAACCGTCCATCTGTTATCGCCACAGGTCGGGAATAACGCGCCTCCTCTGGCCATCTTCATATTGGTTTCTTATGTTTAGAGGTTATGTCGTCACGTAGGTGATCGGCACCCGTATACCATCCATAATTTCGCAAACCATGGCACGGTCGCTGACAAAAATCCACGCACAAAATCTGATTATCCTGCTGCTGTGCCTGGCCGTAGCGGGTTTCGCCGGTTATTACCTCATCACCGACATCCAGCGCACCGCCTACCAGAAAAGGATTTCCCTGACGGCGCGCAGCTTCTCAACACAGATCAGCGACTTCATCGAACAACAGCAGTCGTTTGCGAAGAAGATTGCCGCGCAGGCGGACACCTTCGATATATTGCAACGTGGGAAACCGCGGGATCGTCTGCGCGAGAGCGAAGCAATCAAATCGATCGTGCCACACGTTCTTGCCGCTCATCTGCTGCCGGTGGATTCCATAACTTCCGCTTCATCGCCCGCATCGGTTGAGCCGGTTTGCGGAGATTTTGCCCGACGGGCGGCCGTGTCGGATGCCGCATCTTCCGTGGAATTCCATACTTCAGAGACGTTATCCGATCATTACGACATCGTGCAGACGGTGGCGGACAAAAACAAAAAGGTGCTGGGTTACGTGTTGCTGAGTTTCGCGCGCGCGCCGTTGCAAGCACTGCTTGAACGCAATCTTATGGAAACGGGATACATCGAGGTGCACCAGGAAACACCCGACAAGTCTCTTCAGGTCGTGGCAAAGGCCGGCGATAAAAATCCGGAAACGTACGCCGGTTCGGTTACGTCCTCGCTCAATCATGCCCCCTGGACGCTGGTCTATTGGCCGGATGAGTCCATGCCCCGGATTGTCGCCGCAAACCGGCTCGTCTACGTATCACTTATCCTGCTGGCCGCCGCCGTCCTGATCATTATCACGCTTCGTCTACAACGCATAACCGTGCGATCCGTGCGGCATGACATCAAGTCGCTGCTCCGTATGTTCAAGGACGTACACGACGGAAACGTGCGGGTGGGCTATCCCATGGAGCTCAACGAGTTTGCGAACGCCTTCCAATACATGCGCGACTCCGGACAGAAGCTCGTCAAGGAAAAAGAAAAATTAAAAGATATGGGATTGATCGACCACCTCTCCCAACTCAGCAACCGGCGGCACTTCGAGATGCGGCTCAAGGAGCTTTTCGACCTTTCAAAAACGCACGGCCCCTCCTCGGTGCTGATCATCGACGTGGATCACTTCAAAGCGGTTAACGATCAATATGGACATGACGCCGGTGACGCCTTGATCGTCGGCTTCGCCGGTGCGCTCCGGAAGGCGGTCCGCCAAAGCGACGTACTCGCACGACTGGGCGGGGATGAATTCTGCGTCATTTACACCTACGCAACGCTGAAAAAAGCGGCGTCATTCGCCGAGCGCCTGAGAAGGCAGTTGCCGCGCGACATCCCCTTGACCAAAGGGATCATGCACCGCGTACGCTGGACCGGCGGTTTGAGCGTCATCGCCGACAAGGATAAAAAATTTGACGACGTGCTGTGGCGCGCCGACCAGGCCCTGATCCAGGCGAAAGAGGCCGGCCGCAACATCACGCGGATATACGATCCCGCCTCCGGACCGCCGAAAAAACCGCGCATCATGACAAGCTAACAGACCCCCCTTCTGGTCTGTTGCCCATCAATCATTTACACTGGCGTTTTCCGGTCTTCCGTGGTTTCGCCATTCAAAAACCTATGCCCGAACCCGATCAAGCCACACCCGTTTCACCCGCTGCGCTCCCGCCGGAAATTTTCAAGGCCTATGACATCCGCGGGATCGTTACAAGCACGCTGACCGCGCCCATTGTCGAACGCATCGGTCATGCCGTCGGATCTGAGGCGCAAGCACGCAAGCAAAAAACCATCGTGGTCGGCCGCGACGGGCGCCTCTCCGGGCCGGCACTTGTACAGGCGTTGAGCGCCGGTTTGACCCGCGCGGGTTGCGACGTTATTGATATCGGTTGCATCCCCACGCCGGTGCTGTATTTCGCGACCCATCATCTCGGAACGCATTCAGGCGTGATGGTGACGGGCAGCCACAACCCGCCGGAATACAACGGCATAAAAATCGTGCTCGCAGGCGAAACCCTCTCGGGCGAAGCAATCCAGGGTCTGTACCGGCGCTTGCAGCAAAACGACCTGACAACCGGCGAAGGGCGCGTGTCGCAACAGGACCTGCGCGAGGCCTATCTCGACCGCGTCACCGGCGATATCAAACTCGCGCGGTCCCTGCGCGTGGTTGTAGACTGCGGCAACGGGGTCGCCGGGGAACTCGCACCCGAACTCATGCGTCGGCTGGGCTGCGAGGTGACGGCGCTTTACTGCGACGTGGACGGGCATTTTCCCAATCATCACCCCGACCCCAGCCGCCCGGAAAACCTGGTTGATGTCATTAACGAGGTCAAGAAAGGCGGCTATGACGCAGGTCTCGCGTTTGACGGCGACGGCGACCGCCTTGGCGTAATCGCGCCCGACGGCGAGATCATCTGGCCGGACCGGCAGATGAT
>WGFP01000193.1 GCA_015492195.1 Acidiferrobacterales bacterium | reverse complement strand
GTTTCCGGCCTTCCTGAAGAAGGGGCCGAAGGCGACCGTGGACGATTATGTGGAAGCCATGGACTATGTCATCAATATCGCGGGCGAGGACGCGGTCGGCTTCGGCACCGATTTCACCCAAGGCTATGATGCGGAATTTTTCCGCTGGATCACCCATGACAAGGGCACCGGGCGCAAACTGACGGACTTTGGCGACATCACCAACCCGGAAGGCATCCGAAGCTTAAGCGATTATCCCAACCTGACGGCGGCCATGGCGCGCGCGCGCTGGAGCGAGGCGCGCATGCGCAAGGTGCTGGGCGAAAACTGGCTGCGCCTGCTTGGCGATGTGTGGGGGGAATAGGCCATGGGCGATCCGCAGGTTCCCATCGACGTGGATGAAAAAACCGGCATCTGGACCACTGACGGCCTGCCCATGATCTATCTGCCGCGGCATTTTTTCATCAACAACCAGAACGTCGTCGAGGACGCCATCGGCCGGGCGGCCTATGCCCGGCAACTCTACGCCTCGGGCCACAAATCCGCCCATAGCTGGTGCGCGCACGAGGCAAAGGTCCACGGCCTCACCGGCATGGCGGTCTTCCACCACTATCTCAAACGCCTGTCGCAACGCGGCTGGGCGCAGTTCGACGGCGGATCGATCGACCCGGAAACCGGCTGCGGCGAGGTGCGGGTGAAAAACTCCTGCTTCGTGCTCGGCAACGCCGAAAACCGGCCCGGCAAGCTCTGCTACCTCTTCACCGGCTGCTTCCCCGGCGCACTCGCCTGGGTCGCCGGCGAAAGCACAGACGGCCCGCACACGCTAACCTGCGAAGAAACCCGCTGCGCGAATGAGGGCGGGGGGGAATGTGTGTTTGAGGTGCGGGTGGGGTGATTAAAAAGAATGAATTATGACAGGGCCAAATGATGAGCAATCTTTTCAAAGTGGAAAACGGGAAACTTGTGAAAGCGCAGGCGCGAGCACTTTCCAAAGAAAGTCTCATTGAAGAATGGGTTGCAAATGATCCGGGATTATTGGGTTTGGATGCCGTTATCATCGGGCGGCAAGTTTCCACTGACCATGGGAAATATATTGATCTTCTGGCGCTTGATCGGACAGGTGGGTTGATCGCAATAGAACTAAAAAAGGATCGGACACCGCGCGATATCGTGGCGCAGGTGTTGGACTATGGTTCATGGATTCGAACGTTGGTTACACCTCAAATTTATGAAATGGCGGAGCGGTATCATCAGAAACGTTTAACAATTGTGTTTCAGGACCATTTTGGCGAACGGATTCCCGAAAGGCTCAATGGATCGCACTCAATGTTGATTGTTGCAAGCGAACTTGATCCAGCATCCCGGCGAATTGTTGAATATTTGTCTGAAGAACACGGCGTCAGTATCAACACAGCGTTCTTTAATGTCTTTGAAACAGATGGTCAGGAGTGGTTGACGACTAACTTCCTGCTTGATCAGTCAGAAGTCGAAGAGCGATACGAACGAAAGGTACGCCCGCCTTGGTCGGGATACTTATTTGTGAACGCCGGGCTGAATGAAAACCGATCGTGGGAAGACTACAAACAATATGGCTTTGTCGCGGCTGGCGGTGGAGAATTTTATTCGAAGTCGCTCGATCAACTGAGCGTTGGCGATAACGTTTTCGTTTATGACAAAGGGAACGGCTATATCGGACACGGCATAGTCACATCCGAAAAAGCGATCGGCTCAGAGTTCCAAACACCGGATGGCCCGCTGTTCGATCAGCCGCTTGAGCATCCGGGATTGATGCATGATTCGGACGATCCAACATTAGCTGAATATGTCGTGGGGATTGAGTGGAAGAAGGTGTTCGATCCTGCACAGGCGAAAACCTTCAAAGGTATATTTGCCAATCCACATATTGTCTGCAAACTTCGCGATCCTGCCACCATTGATTTCTTGCTGGAAGAATTCGAGGTTGAGAGTCCATCAGATTCGGTCTTGGACTCATAAACAGGTCCCTGTTTATGCGCACAATTTCAGGTTTACACGCGCCAGGCTAGCCTCTGCGCGTGGGGCTTGATAAACACCTACATATGTAGTAACATATGTATTTGTGGTTTTTATATATGTAATTACAAAAGGCACCCCGGTCATGAAGCTGAAGCTGACAAGGATTGGCAACTCGGTGGGCATGGTTTTGCCCCGGGAAATCCGCGACAGGATGAATTTGGAGAGCGGCGATCTTGTCTATCTGACGGAAACGCCGGACGGCTACACGATCACGCCCTATGACGACGAATTCAGCCAGCAAATGGATGTGGCGCGAAAAATCATGAAAAAGCGCCGGGCCGTGTTGCATGAACTTGCCAAATGACGGAAATCCTCTGGGTCCGTAACGAGATCGTTGTCGCAATCCATGATGAGCAGCTGGCCGAACATGGCGGCCTTGAGGGCGTGAGAGACAAAAGCCTTCTGGAATCGGCTCTGGCGCGACCTCAAAACATGTTTGCCTATGACAGGCCCGCCCGTGCGGGCCGCGAAGGGGTAGCGAAGCTGGCGGCGGCTTATGCTTACGGGATCGTCAAAAACCATCCGTTCATTGATGGCAACAAGCGCACCGCTTTTGTGTGCGCGGAATTATTTCTGGCGCTCAATGGTTTTGAGTTGGCGGCGTCTGACGGCGATTGTGTATTGACGATGCTGAGCGTGGCGGACGGCACGCTGTCGCAGGACGATCTGGCCGCGTGGATTGCGGCCAATATCGTCGCCGGCGGCTAAAGCAGGGCGACCGAAATCACCCCGTGCATCCCCCCGCCCGTTGCGCTAAACCTGTTCGCCCGCGCCTTACGCACCACAGGGATCCCGCCCCCATGAATGACGCCTCCGCCTATACACCGCCGAAAGTCTGGAAATGGGAGATGGAAAGCGGTGGCGCGTTTGCCAATATCAACCGCCCGGTGGCCGGCGCGACCCATGACAGGGACCTGCCCGTGGGACGGCACCCGATCCAGCTTTATTCACTCGCGACACCCAACGGCGTGAAGGTGACGGTGATGCTGGAAGAACTGCTGGCGGCGGGGCACGACGGGGCGGAATATGACGCCTGGCTGATCCGGATCAACGACGGCGAACAGTTTTCCAGCGGATTTGTCGAGATCAATCCCAACTCCAAGATCCCGGCTATGGTGGACCACGGCGCCGCGCCCCCGATACGGGTGTTCGAATCCGGCGCGATCCTGCTTTATCTGGCGGAAAAATTCGGCGCGTTCTTGCCCGGCGACCCGGCGAAGCGGGCCGAATGCCTCAACTGGCTGTTCTGGCAGATGGGCAGCGCGCCCTATCTCGGCGGCGGGTTCGGGCATTTTTACGCCTATGCGCCGGAAAAGTTCGAATATGCAATCGACCGGTACGCCATGGAAGTGAAGCGCCAGCTCGATGTGCTCGACCGGCATCTGGCGGACAACGAATATATGTGCGCGGACGAGTACACGATCGCCGATATGGCCATCTGGCCGTGGTATGGCGCACTGGTGCTGAACAAGGCCTATGACGCGGCCGAATTCCTCGATGCGAAGAGCTACACGCACGTCAACCGGTGGACGAAGCAGATCGCGCGCCGCGCGGCAGTCGGGCGCGGGCGCATGGTCAACCGCGTTTCGGGGCCTCTGGAAGAACAGCTCCGCGAACGCCACGAGGCCGGCGATTTTGAAAACAAAACCCAGGACAAACTGGAACCGGCTGAAACCAAGCCCTGACAAGCCACGGCTTGGGATCGTTCCAGCGGCGCGGACGCCCCCGGCCGGGTCAGGCCGCGCCGCCGCAGGCCCGGCGCGCAGCACCGATATGGCCGCGAGACGAATAATCCCCCGTGATTCCCGTATACTATTGCCCGGGGGTTTGCCAAAGTCGCCCTGGACCCTCCTGTCGCCCCGGCCTTTGCGAGCGAGACATCCGTGGAATTCACCATTCAGCTCAGCCCCTATTATCCTGACAAGTCCTATGGCGGCGCGCGCATATTCAACGACATGCTCGAACAGGCGGTCCTTGCCGACAGACTCGGCTATGAGTCGGTTTCCATCACCGAACACCATCTGGTGAATATCCTGATGATGCCGGCCCCGCTGCAGTTCGCCACGCTGATCGCGGCGCATACCGCTCGCGTGAAGATCCTCACCTCGGTCGCGGTTCTGCCGCTGCATGACATGCGCATATTCGCCGGCGAAGTCATCGCCGCCGAGATCTTCACCAAGGGGCGCTTGATGCTCGGGGTCGGGCGCGGCGCCTTTGCCTTCGAGATGGAGCGGCTGGGTGTCCCCATGGAGGAGAGCCTGGACAGGTTCAACGAGTCCCTGGAGGTGCTGCAAAAACTTCTGAGCGAGGAAGAGGTTTCCTGGGACGGGCAGTATTACAAATTCGACCCGCTCACCATCATGCCGCGGCCGATATCGCCGGGCGGGCCGCAACTGATGATGGCGGTGCTCAATCCGCAGGGCGTCTATCACTGCGCCAAACGCGGTTTCCACATACAGACGACGCCGCTGGCGGGGCGCCACCAGTTGCTGCTTGACCAGGTGTCGGGCTTCAACCGCGCCAAAGACGAAATGGGCGAGGCGGGCAAGAACCTCACGTTGTCCCTGTCGAGACTGGGGTTCGTGACCAACAGCGATGGCGAGCGCGCATCGCGGCTGGCGCAGGCGGAAAAATACTACGCCCGCTTCGACAACGTGTTCACCGGGCCCGGCATTGTCGAGAACGGGCTGATCAGGGAACTGCCGCGCGAACAGACCCGCGAGCAACTGGCCGAAAGCCTGCTTATCGGCTCCGCGCAGGAAATGATCGACAAGCTTGGGGTCTACAGCGATCTGGGTATCGACCGGTTCATCCTGAGCGTCAATTTCGGCGTCGATCAGGGCGCGACCCTCGATTGTATCGCGCAATTCGCCGAGGAGGTCGCGCCGGTATTTTCCAGCGCCATGAAGCCCGCGCCACAGGCGGCGAAATGACACGGGCAATCGATTGCGCCTATTCGCTTGAGGGCAGCGGGCCGCCGCTGTTTCTCATTCACGGCATTGGCGCGGCGCGCGATACATGGCGCTTCGCCATGCCGGAGCTGACCCGGCATTTCACCGTCATCAGCTATGATCTGCGCGGGCACGGCGCATCGCCGGCTGGCGAAGGCGCATTCGGTCTGGACGATCTGGTCGCGGACCTGGAACGCTTGCGCCGGCGCCTGGGCTTCGACCGGGCGCATTTTGCCGGCCATTCCCTTGGCGGCATGATCGCGCCGGCCTATGCGCGCGACTATCCGCACCGTGTGCTGTCGCTGGCGCTGTTGTCCACCGCGGCCGGGCGCACGCAACAGGACACCGCGAACGTCCGCGCGGTGGTGCACGCGATGGAGGAAAAAGGCATCCGCGAGGTGCTGCCCACGCTCACCGGCCGCTGGTTCACGGACGGGTTTCTGGCCAACAGCCCTGATATCGTTCAGCGGCGTCTGGACCAGGTGACGGCCATGCCGCCAGAGATTTTCCTGAACGTGTTCCGCATTTACGCGCAAACCGAAATGCTGCCCTGGCTGCACCAGATCAAGGCGCCCTGTCTGGTGCTGAGCGGAGAAAATGACGGCGGATGCAGCCCGCGCCTGAACCGGCTGATCGCAGCCGAACTCGACAACGCGGAACTGGTGATCCTGCCGCGTCTGAAACATTCCATTCTGCTGGAAGACGGAGCAACCGTTGCACGCCATATCGTCCGGTTTGTTCACGGGATGGAGGCGCGTTGAGATTGATCCGTGTCGCGGACGCTCCGGGGTTTGGCGCGTCTCAAAGGAGAAGCTTCGAACGCACGCCAAAGCGCCCAAGCGGGCGCCGGCCGGCCAGGCCGCCCCATCGGAGCCTTGAGCGAAGCGAACGGCGTGAGATCAACAATGGCGTGCCTTGATGGCGAAACTTCGAACGCGCGCCAAAGCGCCCAAGCGGGCGCCGGCCGGCCAGGCCGCCCCATCGGAGCCTTGAGCGAAGCGAACGGCGTGAGATCAACAATGGCGCGCCT
>WGFP01000192.1 GCA_015492195.1 Acidiferrobacterales bacterium | reverse complement strand
TGTTGAGATAGTTCGCATCATGCAAGACGTCGTTGATGCTTGGTATGCGGCCACGCTCGACGCCCCGCGGGGCGCGACGGCCGCTGAGCTGGTCGCGGGACTCGCCAACGCGGGTGTGGCGGAAAACGTGTCGGGATATCCCGACGTCGGCAGTGCCTATGCAGCCGCCGCCCGCGACGCCAAGGGCGACGACCGGATTGTGGTTTTTGGGTCCTTTTACACCGTCGGTGCTATACTAGCATTGCATAATAGAAATTTGCTTCCATGAGTCAGAAAGACGACGCCAACGCGGAATTCAACCCCAAACACCGAATTGTCGGCGCCATCATCCTCGTTTCCCTCGCTGTTATATTTGTTCCCATGATTCTGGATGAGCGGGAACCGCCGCCGGAAATCAAGGGCATCAGCGAAATTCCGGAACGCTCGGAACCCTCAGAACCCTCCGGGGCGAGCGACACCAAGGTCATGGTATCGCCGGTGGCGGGCATGAAACAGGCAAAGAGCGGGGAGCAGGCAAAGGAGAAGGAAAAAGAAAAAGAAAAGTCCGATACCGCTTTGGGCGGGGTGCCGGTAAAGAGCGGCGATACCAAACCCCGGTTGGTGAAAAAATCGGCACCTAAAAACAACGCTCAGGATGCCAAGAAAAACCTCAAGGTCTCCACGGGCGCCAAAACGGTTAAGGAGGGCTGGGTGGTGCAGGTCGGCACGTTCTCAAATTCCGAGAATGCGAAACGCCTGCGCGATAAGCTGAAGAAATACGGCCACCTGGCCAGCTTGGAGCGTATCACTCTAAACGGCGGCGAGGCGCTGCGCCTGCGCGTCGGGCCCTTCCGCAACAAGTCTCTGGCCAGCAAGACCCAGGCGCAGATACGCAAGGACATCGGCGTGCAGGGCGTGGTGCTGGCGTATCCGTAATGGCATTTATTCGGTACGATTACCTCCGTTCTCCTGTTAGACTTGCATAGATAAATTCCGACATCACGGCCTTGCATGGTTGGTGGCCGTTTTGATGCGGTTTGTGATTACCGGTTTATGAATAGTTTTGATTTTCTGCTTATCCTTGTCATGTTGGCATTTACCGCGATCGGGGCGTTGCGGGGCATGGTGCGCGAGGTCCTGTCGCTGGTGACCTGGATACTGTCCGGCCTCATTGCCTGGTTGTTTGCCGGCAGCATCGAGAGCCTGTTTTCGGACATGATCGCGAACTCCGAATTGCGTCTGGTTGCGGCCTTCGTCGTACTGTTTGTTCTCGTTTTTATCGTTGGAACCGTGGTGACTTTTACCGTTCATAAAATGATCGTAGCCAGACGGGCTTTCAGAATTCCAAATCTTGTTTTTGGCGGTATGATCGGCCTTGCCCGCGGCATGGTGGTGGTCGTAATCGTATTTTTGTTGGCCGGCATCACGTCGGTTCCGCAGCGGCCATGGTGGCGCGAGGCGGCGCTGGCCCCGTTTTTCCAGAAATTCGCGCTCTTTGTCGGGGAATATTTGCCGAAGGATGTTGCCCGCCATATCCGCTACGGCTAGACTTGGTTTTTAAGCGAGGAGAACCTTCCTGCATGTGCGGCATTATCGGTATTCTGGCGAAGAGTCAGGTTAACCAGGCTCTCTACGACGGGCTTACGGTTTTACAGCACCGCGGCCAGGATGCCGCGGGTATCCTTACCAGCGACGGCAGCCGCGTTTACTTGCGCAAGGACAACGGCTTGGTCCGGGACGTCTTCCACCAGCGCCACATGATCAGCCTCAAGGGCAACATGGGAATCGGCCAGGTGCGCTATCCCACGGCCGGTTGCGACTCACCGGCGGAGGCCCAGCCCTTTTTCGTAAACTCACCCTTTGGGCTGGCGCTGGCCCATAACGGCAACCTGACCAATGCCGAACAATTAAAAAACGAACTCTTTCGCGAAGACCTGCGTCACATCAACACCGGCTCGGACTCCGAGATTCTCCTAAACGTTCTGGCGCATGAGCTGCATGCCGTGAGTCGTTTGCAGCTCACCCCGGATGATATTTTCCGCGCCGTCGCGGCGGTACATCGGCGGATACGGGGCGCCTATGCGGTCGTGGTCCTCATTGTCGGATTCGGGATTCTCGCCTTTCGCGATCCCTTCGGGATCCGCCCATTGGTTTACGGCCGTCGTGATACCGATCAGGGGCCGGAACACATTGTCGCCTCGGAATCCGTGGCCCTGAATATGGTGGGCTACGAGTTGGTGCGGGATGTCGCGGCCGGCGAGGCCGTATTTATTGACATGGACGGCAAGGTGCACACCCGCGTGTGCGCCGAAAAAACGCAGCACGCGCCGTGCATTTTTGAATTTGTCTATATGGCGCGCCCGGACTCGGTGATCGACGGCATTTATGTGCACAAGACACGCCTGCGCATGGGTGAGAGGCTGGCGACCAAGATCAAGCGCGAATGGCCCGACCACGACATCGACGTGGTGATTCCAATTCCGGATACCAGCCGCACCGCGGCGCTGCAGATGGCCTATGAGCTTGATTTGACCTATCGCGAGGGTTTCATCAAAAGCCGCTACATCGGCCGGACCTTCATCATGCCGGGACAGGCCCAGCGTAGAAAATCGGTGCGCCAGAAACTCAACGCCATCGATTTGGAATTCAAAGGTAAGAACGTGCTGCTGGTGGACGACTCCATCGTGCGCGGCACCACGTCGAAACAGATTATCCAGATGGCGCGCGAGGCCGGCGCGAAAAAAGTCTATTTCGCTTCCGCCGCACCGCCGGTGTCTTACCCTAATGTTTACGGTATCGACATGCCCTCGGCCAGTGAGCTTATCGCCAACGGCCGGTCGCTGGAGCAAATCACGCAAGAGATCGGCGCCGACCGCCTGATCTATCAGGACTTGCAGGATCTCATCGACGCCGCGCACGAGGGCAACCCGCGGATCACCCAGTTCGACGCCTCCTGCTTCAACGGCGTCTATATCACCGGTGACGTGAATCAAGACTACCTGGCGCGCATTGATCGGATCCGCAACGATGCCGAAAAGAGTCGCCGCCGAACCGGCACCCAAGGATCAAGCGGGCTTGTCAACGCCGAGGTCCTGACCTTTCCCCATTAGTTTTTTTAAAAATGCGCCATCATGGGGGCGTCTTTTCGTTGACAGGCATACGGTCGTGGTATAGGGTACAAGAAGTCATCGCGCCGATTTGAATATTCAGCTTGCGGGCGCGTAAAAAATGCAGCTAAAGCGAGACTACCCGCTTTGGTTGCCCGGCGGGTTTTTTAATGCCCGCCGTTAACTGTCAAGAAGGAGGCGGGTATGTCTCACGACAAAAATAAGGATTGGGCGTTCGCCACGCGGGCGGTACGTGTAGGCCAGGTGCGCACGAACGAAGGCGAGCAATCCGAGCCCATCTTTCCCACGTCGAGCTACGTCTTTAAGAACGCCGCCGAAGCGGCCGCGCGCTTCTCCGGCGAAAAGCCGGGCAACATTTACTCGCGTTTCACCAACCCCACGGTGCGTACTTTCGAGGAGCGCCTGGCGGCACTCGAAGGCGGTGAGAAATGCGTCGCCACCGCCTCGGGGATGTCGGCGATCCTCGCAACCTGTATGGCGTTGCTCAAAGCGGGTGATCACATCGTCGCCTCGCGCGCCATCTTCGGCACCACCGTGGTGCTGTTTCAAAATTACCTGGCGCGTTTCGGGGTGGCAACCACGTTTGTACCGTTGACGGACTACGCGGCCTGGGAAGCGGCGATCACGCCGAATACAAAACTGTTGTTTCTGGAGACGCCGTCCAATCCGCTCACCGAGACCGCCGATATCGCGCGGCTCGCCGAGCTTGCCCATGCGCGTGAATGCCTGTTGGTCGTGGACAACTGTTTCTGCACGCCGGCACTGCAGCAGCCGTTCAAGCTTGGTACCGACATTGTGATCCACTCGGCGACGAAGTACCTGGACGGACAGGGGCGCTGCGTGGGCGGCGCGGTGGTGGGTGACGCGGAACGCGTGGGCAAGGAGGTCTTTGGTTTTCTGCGCACGGCGGGACCCACCATGAGCCCGTTTAATGCCTGGGTGTTTCTGAAGGGACTGGAAACGCTTAACTTGCGCATGCAGGCCCATAGCACGAATGCGTTGGCGCTTGCCAAGTGGCTTGAAAACCAGCCGGGCGTCACGCGCGTGTATTACCCCGGGCTTGCGTCTCATCCACAGCATGCGCTCGCCAAGCGTCAGCAGTCCGGCTTCGGCGGGATCGTGGCCTTCGACCTCGACGGTGGAAAAGAGGCGGCCTGGAAACTGATCGACGCCACGCGGCTTATCTCGATCACGGCGAACCTCGGGGACACGAAAACCACCATCACCCATCCGGCCACCACCACCCATGGCCGGCTCACGCCGGAGCAGCGCGCCGAGGCCGGCATCGGCGACGGCCTGGTCCGCGTCTCGGTGGGGCTGGAGGACGTCGAAGATATAAAGAAAGACCTGGCTCGCGGGCTGGGGGCTGCGGCGTGATGGTGCACCGATGAAAATCATTGAGGTTGTCGCGGACAAGGGGCATGCAGACACCATTATAGGCATCGCCAAGCAGCAAGAAGCCGAAGACTGCTGGCTCGGTCCCGTCGGGAAAGACGGGCGGCAAACGGCTCATATTCTTGTGAAGCCCGAGAAGACGCAGACGGTGCTGGATGCGCTCCAGGGTATTCTCAGCGGCACGGTCAATCCACGCATTATCGTGATCCCGGTGGAGGCGTCTTTGCCGCGTCCCCAAAAGGAGGACGCCGATAATGACAAGGCAAGTTCGGTGACGGCTTCGCGTGAGGAACTTTATAGCAGCATCGAGAAAAAGGCGCGCCTGGATAATAATTTTCTGGTACTCGTGTTTCTTTCCACGATTGTCGCCGCCATTGGTTTGATTGAAGACAACGTCGCCGTAGTCATCGGCGCGATGGTCATCGCTCCCCTGCTTGGATCCAACCTCGCGCTGGCCTTGGGCACGGCCCTGGGTGACACCTCTCTGATGTGGCGTTCACTCGCGACCAATCTGGCGGGATTGGGTCTGGCGATTTTAATTTCGATTCTTATTGGCTTGTTGTGGCCGGTAAACGTGGCGAGTCAGGAACTGGTGGCGCGCACCGACGTGGGTCTCGATTCCATTGCACTGGCGCTGGCCTCCGGAGCGGCGGCGGTGCTTTCAGTCACCATCGGCCTCCCCAGTGTCCTGGTCGGCGTCATGGTGGCGGTGGCGCTGTTACCGCCGAGCGCGACCCTGGGCCTGATGCTGGGATCCGGGCAGTACGGTTTTGCAACCGGCGCGGGCCTGTTGCTCGCCGTGAATATTGTCTGCGTCAATCTGGCCGCCAAACTGGTGTTTTTGATAAAGGGCGTGCGCCCGCGCACCTGGCTTGAGAAGCGGAAGGCCCGGCAATCCATGACGACATACATCGTGATCTGGTTCGTGTCGCTTCTTATTCTGGTGGTCGCGATTTACATCCGCCGATAGCGACAGCGTGGTAAAGCAAAACACGGTTGTGCCTTCCGACCCTCGGCATAAATTGCTTGAAATTTTTCAGGCGGCCGTCGCATCCGTGAACGGCCGTGAGCGCGTTGCCGAGTATTTATTGGCGCATCCCACGGCCACGGGCGTGTATATCATCGCCCTGGGCAAGGCCGCCTGCGCCATGGCCCAGGGTGCGCGGCAGGCGCTGGGGGACGGTATCCGCGACGCGCTGGTTGTTACCAAGCGCGGGCATGCCGAGTCCATGCCCTGGCCGGTGGTGGAGGCGGGACACCCGCTGCCGGATGAAGCGAGCCTTGAGGCCGGGGAAAGGCTCGTGCGGTTCGCCGCCGCGATTCCCGAAGCCGCCGACGTGCTGGTTTTGCTTTCCGGCGGCGCCTCGTCTCTGGTTGAGCGCTTGCCTTCGGGTATCAGTCTTGAGCAACTTCGGGAGATTTATCGCTGGCTGCTGGCGTCCGGTTTCGACATCGCCGCCTGCAACCGGCTGCGCAAGCGTTTGTCCCGGCTTAAAGGAGGGCGGCTGGCGGCGTTGCTCTCGCCGCGCAAGGTTTTGTGCCTGGCGATCTCGGACGTGCCGGGCGATGATCCGCGTGTCATCGGTTCCGGGCCGCTCGTTGCCGAGAAGGAACTGGACAAAAAATTTCCCGTGACGAAAATACCGGACTTCGTGCGCGCGGCGGTCAAACATGCCCCGCCCACGCCGGATCCCGATGACGCCTGTTTCCGGCACGTGCGCATGGAAATCATCGCCACCCTGGGCGATGCCATGAAAGCGGCGGCCGGTGCCGCGGCGAAGTTGGGTTATCAAGCAGATATCAAATCGGACTTTGTTGCCGGCGACGCCGTGGCGGCTGGCAGGAATCTGGCGCGGCAGTTGATAGAATCGGAGCCGGGCCGGTTATGCAT
>WGFP01000191.1 GCA_015492195.1 Acidiferrobacterales bacterium | reverse complement strand
AAGACAAGGTGGGAAAGATCACGCGCAAGCAGTTGGAAGAAATTGCCAAGATCAAGATGCCGGATCTAAACGCCCATGACATGGACGCGGCGGTGAAGATCATCGCCGGCAGCGCCCGCAACATGGGCGTGGAAACGGAAGGGGTTTGACATGGCGAAGATAAGCAAACGCATGCAAGGCCTGCAGGGAAAGTTTGAACGCGGTAAGCCCTATCCGCTGGATGAGGCCCTGAAGCTTCTTAAAACCACTGTAAGCGCAAAATTTGACGAAACCGTGGATGTGGCCGTGAACCTCGGCGTGGATGCCAAAAAGTCGGACCAGAACGTCCGCGGCACAACGGTGATGCCCCGGGGCACGGGCAAGACCATACGCATTGCGGTGTTCGCCGAGGGTGCACAGGCGGAGGCGGCCAGGCAGGCCGGTGCCGATATTGTCGGTTTCCAGGATCTGGCGGACACCATTAAACAAGGCAAGATCGATTTTGATCTGGCGATTGCCACGCCCGAGGCGATGAAAATCGTCGGCCAGTTGGGTCAGATTCTGGGGCCGCGCGGGTTGATGCCTAATCCCAAGGTCGGGACCGTGACCCCGAACGTGGAGAAAGCGATTCAAAACGCCAAGGCGGGCCAGGTCCAGTACCGTACCGATAAAGCCGGGATTGTGCATTGTTCCATCGGCAAGGCCTCTTTTGAGGCGGATGCCTTGAAGGAAAACCTGTTGGCGCTTATGGCGGCGCTGCACAAGTCCAAGCCGGCCTCGGCCAAAGGCACTTATATTAAGAAAGCCACCCTGTCGACGACCATGGGTCCGGGGATCAGGGTGGATGTGGCATCGTTATAGGTTTTTTGCAAAGACTTTGGGTTATCCCGTACCGGTTGTTCAGTACGGGTTGACGTCAAAGACCGCAGGGCCCCGCTACTAAATCGGCAAGCCGATTTAGTAGCGGGGTTAATCGATGGCAACATCGCCCTGCGCAGACGGTGTGCCCGAATACAGGATTTTGCCTGATACGGTCGCCGTATTATTTAAGTTGCCCTCACCCTTGCCCTCTCCCTTCGGGAGAGGGAGAGTTGGTAGAAGGGTTAAGTAATATTTGGAGGTGACTCGTATGAGTCTTAACATTGAGCAGAAAAAGGCCGTGGTCGCCGAAATAAACGCCGTACTGGCGGATGCCGAGGCGGTGATGTTGGCCGAGTATCGCGGTTTGAGCGTTGCCCAGATGACCGATTTACGCCACAAGGCGCGTGAGTCCGAAGTCTATCTGCGCGTGGTCAAAAACAGCCTGGCGCGGCGCGCGGTTGAGGGATCCGGTTTCGAGTGCCTGAAGGAGCAGCTGGTCGGCCCGCTGGCATTTGCCGTTTCCAAGGATCCGGTGGCGGTGGCCAAGGTCTTAAGCGAATTCGCCGAGGATAACGAGCTGCTGCGCATCAAGGCCGGCGCCATGGGCGGGAAACTGATGTCCCTGGAGCAGGTGCAGGCGCTGGCGAAACTTCCCGGCCGCGATCAGCTATTGGCTATGTTGCTGGGCACCATGCAGGCGCCGATCCAGAAGTTTGTTCAGACCTTGAATGAGGTCCCGGCCAAATTCGTTCGGACTCTTGCCGCCGTGCGTGACAGCAAGCAGGCCGCTGCTTGATTAACTAATCTAGAGACTATATTCAGGAGAGCGATTATGTCCGTATCCAAAGAAGAGATACTTAATAGTATTGCCGGCATGTCGGTGCTGGAACTGTCCGAGCTGATCAAGGACATGGAAGAGAAATTTAACGTTTCCGCCGCCGTCGCGGCCGTTGCCGCGGCCGCACCGGCAGGCGCCGAGGCGGCACCGGCGGCCGAAAAGGACAGCTTTGACGTGGTTCTGGAATCCATTGGCGGCAACAAGGTGGCCGTTATTAAGGCCGTACGCGCCGTGACCACGTTGGGTCTGAAGGAGGCCAAGGATCTGGTCGAGTCGGCGCCCGCCACAGTGAAGGAAGGCGCGGCCAAGGATGAAGCCGAGAAGATGAAAAAGGAACTCGAGGCGGCAGGCGCCAAGGTTGAGCTTAAATAAGACGCATCTTTTGGTGCCGCCCGTCGTGTTCCTATATTTTGGTATTTCAGGACCGAGCGGTACAGATGCGGG
This sequence comes from Acidiferrobacterales bacterium, assembly GCA_015492195.1. Taxonomy (GTDB): domain Bacteria; phylum Pseudomonadota; class Gammaproteobacteria; order Acidiferrobacterales; family Sulfurifustaceae; genus S146-88. The sequence continues at coordinate 13,185 of WGFP01000191.1, read as the reverse complement.
TTGGTTGACGCAGAGGGCCGGCGGTAACGCCGCCGGCTCCATACCGTGCGCCGTGTTTGTTATGTCGGCCTGCAAGGCCGCTTCAAAAAGCTGAGGAAGAGCATGCCCTACTCATTTACCGAGAAGAAACTCATCCGCAAGAATTTTGGTAAACGTTCCAACATCCTGCGCGTACCCTATTTACTGGAAATCCAGAAAGAATCATATCGCAAATATCTGCAAGCGGACGTACCGCCGGAACAGAGAATCGATCAGGGATTGCAGGCCGCCTTCAAGTCGGTATTTCCGATTGAGAGTTATAACGGCAGCGCGGCGCTTGAGTTCGTCAGCTATCGGCTCGGGTCGCCTGCATTTGACGTGAAGGAATGTCAGCAGCGCGGGTTGATCTACGCAGCGCCCTTGCGCGTGCTGGTGCGCCTTGTGGTGTTTGAGAAAGACGAGACCACGGGGGTCAAGGCGGTGCGCGACATCAAGGAACAGGAAGTCTACCTGGGCGAGATCCCGCTGATGACCGAAAACGGAACGTTTATTATTAATGGTACCGAACGCGTCATCGTCTCACAGCTGCATCGTTCTCCCGGCGTGTTTTTTGAGCATGATTACGGCAAAACCCATTCCTCGGGCAAGCTGCTTTTTTCCGCGCGCATTATTCCTTATCGCGGATCGTGGCTGGATTTCGAATTTGATCCCAAGGATTTTCTTTACGTGCGCATTGATCGTCGTCGTAAGTTGCCGGCGACTATCCTGCTGCGGGCTTTGGGCATGACCACTCCTGAAATTCTTGCCACCTTCTTTGAGATGGACACTTTCCGTCTTGTTAAGAATGAAATCCGATTGGAGCTGATCCCGACCCGTCTGCGGGGCATGCAGCTCGATTTTGATATCAAGACCCCAAAAGGCGAAACCATTGTTGAAGCGGGGCGCCGCATTTTGGGCCGCCATGTGCGTGAGATGGAAAAGACCAGAATCAAACAACTGACGGTGCCGGGCAGTTTTCTGGTAGGGCGCGCGCTGGCCGAGGATTTGGTGGATCAAACCACGGGCGAACTTCTGGCTCAGGCCAATGACGTCATTACCCAGGAAATCGTCGACAAGTTGTTTGAGGCCGGCATCGGGAGCCTTAAGACGATTTATACCAATGATCTGGATAGAGGACCGTATATTTCCGAGACCCTGCGTCTGGACCCGACGCGCGGTCCGCTTGAGGCGCAGATAGAAATTTACCGCATGATGCGCCCGGGCGAACCGCCGACAAAGGACGCCGCCCAGACCCTGTTCAACAACCTGTTTTTCAGTCCCGATCGTTACAACCTGTCGGCCGTGGGACGCATGAAGTTCAATCGTCGCGTCGGTCGCAATTCGGACGAAGGCCCCGGCATCCTGACCAAGGAAGACATCGTTGACACGATGAAAATCCTGATCGGCCTCAAGAACGGTCAGGGCGAAATCGACGACATTGATCATCTTGGCAACCGCCGGGTGCGTTCCGTCGGGGAACTCGCGGAGAACCAGTTCCGCGTGGGCCTGGTACGGGTGGAGCGCGCCGTGAAGGAGCGCCTGACCCTTGCCGAATCCGAAGGCCTGATGCCCCAGGAACTGATTAACGCCAAACCGGTTTCGGCGGTGGTCAAGGAATTTTTCGGTTCCAGCCAATTATCGCAATTTATGGATCAGACCAACCCGCTGTCCGAGGTGACCCACAAGCGCCGGGTATCGGCCCTGGGACCGGGCGGCCTGACGCGCGAGCGCGCCGGATTCGAGGTGCGCGACGTGCATCCCACCCATTACGGGCGCGTCTGCCCGATCGAGACCCCGGAAGGCCCGAACATCGGCCTGATCAATTCGCTGGCGGTATATGCCAGGACCAACGAATACGGATTCCTTGAGACGCCGTACCGTAAGGTAAAGAACGGCAAGGTGACCGAGCAGATTGACTACCTGTCCGCCATTGAAGAAGGCAAATACGTGATCGCCCAGGCCAACGCCGCCATCGATAACAAAGGCAATCTGTTGGATGAGCTGGTCTCCTGCCGGTATAAAAATGAATTTACCCTCTCCACAGCGGACAAGGTGGACTATATCGACGTGGCACCGTCGCAGATTGTGTCGGTGGCGGCGAGCCTGATCCCGTTCCTCGAACACGATGACGCCAACCGCGCCCTCATGGGCTCGAACATGCAGCGTCAGGCGGTCCCGACGCTGCGCACTGAGAAACCGCTCGTCGGCACCGGCATGGAACGCATCGTCGCGACCGATTCCGGCGCCACGGTCGTAGCCGTCCGCGGCGGCATCGTGGATTCGGTGGATGCCAGTCGTATCGTCGTTCGGGTGCACGACGAGGAGACCAAGCCCGGCGAAGTGGGCGTGGACATCTACAATCTGGTCAAGTACACCCGGTCCAACCAGAACACCAATATCAACCAGAAACCGTTGGTCCGCGTCGGCGACGTCATTGCCAAGGGCGATGTCCTGGCGGACGGCCCGTCGACCCATATGGGCGAACTTGCGCTCGGGCGCAATATCCTGGTCGCGTTCATGCCGTGGAACGGTTACAACTTCGAGGATTCCATTCTGATCTCAGAGCGCGTGGTGGAGCATGATTATTTCACCACCATTCATATCGAGGAACTCTCCACGGTGGCGCGCGACACCAAGCTCGGATCGGAAGAAATCACGCGCGATATCCCGAACGTGGGCGAGGCGGCGCTTTCCAAGCTGGACGAATCCGGCATCGTCTATATCGGCGCCGAGGTGGACGCCGGCGATATCCTGGTCGGCAAAGTCACCCCCAAGGGCGAGACCCAGCTGACCCCGGAGGAGAAACTCCTGCGCGCGATCTTTGGCGAGAAGGCCTCGGATGTGAAGGACACCTCCCTGCGTCTGTCGTCCGGCATGTCGGGGACGGTGATTGATGTGCAGGTCTTCACGCGCGAAGGCGTTGAAAAGGATGCCCGCGCCAAGGCAAACGAAGAGTACGAACTCGAACGGATCCGCAAGGACCTCGATGATCAATACCGCATCGTCGAGGACGACGCTTATGCGCGCCTCGAGAAACAGCTGGTCGGCAAGCTTGCCGACGGCGGGCCGGCGGGACTCAAGGCCGGCGATAAAGTCACAAAGGGCTATTTGTCCGAACTGCCGCGCAACAAATGGTTTGATATCCGTCTGCGCAACGAGGAGGCAAGCCAAGCCCTGGAGCAGATCCGCGGCTATCTCGCGAGACAGAAGGAGCAGTTCGAACAAAAGTTCACCGAAAAGAAGGCCAAGCTCACCACGGGGGATGATCTTGCCCCCGGTGTGCTGAAAATGGTCAAGGTGTTTGTCGCGGTGAAACGCCGCCTGCAACCGGGCGACAAGATGGCCGGTCGTCATGGAAACAAGGGCGTGATTTCACGCATCGTTCCGGTGGAGGACATGCCCTATATGGCGGATGGGACGCCGATTGATATCGTGCTCAATCCTTTGGGCGTGCCTTCGCGCATGAACGTGGGCCAGGTGCTGGAAACGCACCTCGGCTGGGCCGCACATAAACTTGGACAGAAAATCGGCCGGATGCTGGATCGGCAGCGCAAAGTTGAGGAACTGCGCCGGTTTATCGACAAGATTTACAACCGTATCGGCAAGGGCGGGAGAAAGGAAGACATCAAATCGCTTACCGACGAGGAGCTGCTTGAGCTTGCGCGCAATCTCCGCCACGGCGTGCCGATGGCGACGCCGGTGTTTGACGGCGCCGCGGAAGAGGAAATCAAGGACATGCTGGAAGAGGCGGGGCTGCCCCGGAGCGGTCAGACCACTCTATATGACGGACGAACCGGCGAGCCGTTCCATCGGCCGGTGACCGCGGGCTACATGTACATGCTCAAGCTCAATCACCTGGTGGATGACAAGATGCACGCGCGCTCGACCGGCCCCTACAGCCTAGTCACGCAACAGCCGCTGGGCGGCAAGGCGCAGTTCGGCGGGCAACGCTTCGGGGAAATGGAGGTATGGGCGCTCGAGGCCTACGGTTCCGCTTATACCTTGCAGGAGATGCTCACCGTCAAGTCGGATGACGTGACGGGCCGCACCAAGATGTTTGAGAACATCGTGAAGGGCGATCATCGCATGGAGGCCGGGATGCCGGAATCCTTTAATGTGCTGGTCAAGGAGATCCGCGCCTTGGGGATCGATATCGAGTTGGAACAGGAATAAATCGGGATTAATCAGGAGACAAGACTTTGAAAGACTTGTTCAATCTATTCAAGCAGCCCGGAAAGAACGAAGACTTCGATGCCATCCGCATCGGTCTTGCTTCGCCGGAGAAGATACGGTCCTGGTCGTACGGGGAAGTCAAAAAACCGGAGACCATTAACTATCGCACTTTCAAGCCGGAGCGTGACGGGCTTTTCTGCGCCAAAATATTCGGGCCGGTCAAGGATTATGAATGCCTGTGCGGAAAGTATAAGCGCCTGAAACACCGCGGCGTGATCTGCGAAAAATGCGGCGTCGAAGTAACGTTATCCAAAGTGCGGCGTGAACACATGGCCCACATCGAGCTGGCTTCTCCCGTGGCGCACATCTGGTTCCTGAAGTCGCTGCCGTCACGCATGGGGCTGATACTGGACATGACCTTGCGTGATATCGAGCGCGTCCTGTATTTCGAGGCCTATGTGGTGATTGATCCGGGAATGACCCCGCTCGAACGCTGCTCGCTGCTCTCGGAAGACGCCTATCTCAACGCCATTGAGCAATACGGCGACGAGTTCGACGCCCGCATGGGGGCCGAGGCGATCCGCGACATGTTGAAGTCGATCAATCTCGAGGAGGAAGCGGCCAGGTTACGCACCGAGCTCTCGGAGACGGGATCCGAGACCAAGATTAAGAAATTGACCAAACGCCTCAAGGTAATCGAGGCATTTATCCATTCCGGAAACAAGCCGGAATGGATGGTCCTGGAGATTTTGCCGGTGTTGCCGCCCGAGTTGCGGCCGTTGGTGCCCCTTGACGGCGGACGGTTTGCGACGTCGGACCTGAACGATCTGTATCGCCGCGTTATCAACCGCAATAACCGTTTGAAGCGCCTGCTCGACCTCAACGCGCCGGATATCATCGTGCGCAACGAAAAACGCATGCTGCAAGAGGCGGTGGACGCCCTGCTCGACAATGGTCGTCGGGGCAAGGCCATCACCGGCGCGAACAGGCGCCAGCTGAAATCGCTGGCCGATATGATCAAGGGGAAACAGGGGCGATTCCGCCAGAATCTGCTCGGCAAGCGCGTGGATTATTCCGGGCGTTCCGTGATTGTGGTGGGCCCGACGTTGAAATTGCACCAGTGCGGTCTGCCGAAAAAGATGGCGCTTGAACTCTTCAAGCCCTTCATCTTCAGCAAGCTCGAATTGAAGGGTCTCGCCACCACCATCAAGGCGGCCAAGAAGATGGTCGAGCAGGCCGGTCCCGAGGTGTGGGATATCCTTGAGGAGGTCATCCGCGAGCATCCGGTGCTGTTGAACCGCGCGCCGACCCTGCATCGGCTCGGCATCCAGGGTTTTGAGCCGGTCCTGATCGAGGGCAAGGCCATCCAGCTTCACCCGCTGGTCTGCGCCCCCTACAACGCCGACTTTGACGGCGACCAGATGGCGGTGCATATCCCGTTGTCGGTGGAGGCGCAGCTTGAGGCCCGGACGCTCATGATGTCCACCAATAATATTCTGTCGCCGGCCAACGGCGAGCCGATCATCGTGCCGTCCCAGGATATCGTTCTGGGTCTCTACTTCATGACCCGCGCTAAGATCAATGCGCCGGGTGAAGGCAAGGTGTTCACGGATGTAGCCGAGGTGCATCGCGCCTATGAGTCTCGTCAGGTATCGCTGCATGCGCGCATCAAAGTGCGTATTCACGAAGTGGAGTTGAACGATGACGGCACCCGCCGCGAGACGCATAAACTGTACGATACCACCGTGGGACGGGCGCTGTTGTCCGAACTGCTGCCCAAAGGCATGCCGTTCGAGCTAATCAACCGGGAGATCAAGAAGAAAAGCATTTCCGAGCTGATTAACGCCTGTTATCGGCGCGTGGGTCTGAAAGACACGGTTATTTTCGCCGACCAATTGATGTACACCGGTTTCGCCTATGCCACGCGCGCCGGCCTGTCCATCGGCGTGGATGACATGCAAACGCCGGTTGAGAAAACCGAGATCATCAAAAAGGCCGAGACGGAAGTGAAGGATATTCAGAAACAATACGCCTCGGGGCTTTTGACCGACGGCGAGCGCTACAACAAGGTGGTCGATATCTGGACCCATACCAGCGAGGAGGTCGCGAAGTCGATGATGGAGCGGCTCGGCAGCGAAGAGGTGGTGGACGCCGAAGGCAAGAAGACCAAACAGGATTCCTTTAATTCCATATATATGATGGCCGATTCCGGCGCGCGCGGCAGCGCCGCCCAGATCCGTCAGCTTGCCGGGATGCGCGGGCTTATGGCCAAGCCGGACGGTTCGATCATCGAGACCCCCATCACGGCCAATTTCCGCGAAGGCCTGAACGTACTGCAATACTTTATTTCCACCCACGGCGCACGCAAAGGTCTGGCGGACACGGCGCTTAAGACCGCCAACTCCGGTTACCTGACACGCCGCCTGGTGGACGTGTGTCAGGATCTGGTGGTGACGGAAGAAGACTGCGGCACGACCGAGGGTGTCACCAAATCTTCCCTGGTCGAGGGCGGCGAGGTGGTCATCCCGCTGCGTGACCGCATCCTCGGACGCATCGTTATCGGGGACGTCCGCGACCCGACCGACAGCAAGAAAATTCTGGTCAAGGACGGAGAAATGCTCGATGAGCGTCTTGTGGCAGTGCTCGAAGAAAGGCATATCGATCAATTGCTGGTCCGTTCCCCGGTAACCTGCGGCACACGCTACGGCGTTTGTCGCAAGTGTTACGGCCGTGACCTGGGTCGCGGCCACTTGGTCAACCTCGGTGAAGCGGCGGGCGTGATTGCGGCGCAGAGTATCGGTGAGCCGGGCACGCAGTTGACCATGCGCACCTTCCACATCGGCGGCGCCGCCTCGCGCGCTGCCACGGTAAGTCGTATAGAGGTCAAGACCGACGGTGTGGCCAAACTGAAGAATATGAAAGTAGTGAAACACGCAAGCGGAAACTATGTGGCGGTTTCCCGGTCCGGCGAGCTGGTTATTCAGGACGAAAAGGGACGCGGGCGTGAACGCTACAAGATTCCCTTCGGTGCGGTTCTGAGCGTGAACAATGGTTCCAAGGTCAAGGCGGGTACGGTCGTGGCCAATTGGGATCCCCATACCCATCCGATCATCACCGAGGTGTCGGGTCGGGTCACGTTCAGCGATCTCATCGAAGGCGTTACCGTGAACAAACAGACCGACGAGATCACGGGCCTGTCCACCTACGTGGTGTTGGATGCCAAGCATCGCACCGGCACCAAGGACGTGCGGCCGGTCATCACGTTGGTGGATGGTCGGGGCAAGCCGGTGCGTATCCCGGGCACGGATATTCCGGCCAAGCACATGCTGCCGCCGGGGGCGATTATTACGGTGGAAGACGGTGCCAAGGTGGGCGTGGGTGACGTGCTGGCGCGCATCCCTCAAGAGGTCTCCAAGACCCGTGACATCACCGGCGGTCTGCCGCGGGTGGCCGAGCTTTTCGAGGCGCGTCGGCCCAAGGACTGCGCCATTCTGGCGGAAACCAGCGGCGTTATTTCCTTCGGTAAGGAGACCAAGGGCAAGCAGCGCTTGGTCATCACCGACAAGGAAGGGGTGGAGCGCGAATATCTCATCCCCAAGGGTCGTCATATCACGGTGTTCGAGGGTGAGAGCGTGGAGCAGGGCGACGTCATCGTCGAGGGTGCCCCAGTGGCCTCGGATATCCTGCGGTTGCTGGGCGCCGAGGCCTTGACGAATTACATCGTGGACGAGGTTCAGGACGTGTACCGGCTCCAGGGCGTGAAGATTAACGACAAGCACATTGAGGTCATCGTGCGCCAGATGCTGCGCAAGGTGCGCGTGATCGAGCCGGGTGACACCCGTTTTCTGCCCGGTGAGCAGGTCGAGCGCGCCCGGTTGCTGGAAGACAACGAGGAGGCCGTGGCGGCGGGCAAAAAACCGGCCACCTTTGAGCCCGTGTTGCTGGGTATTACCAAGGCCTCGCTGTCGACGGAATCCTTCATCTCCGCCGCCTCGTTCCAGGAAACCACGCGGGTACTGACCGAAGCGGCGATCACCGGTAAGCACGATCTGCTGCGCGGGCTCAAGGAAAACGTGATTGTCGGCCGCCTGATCCCGGCCGGGACCGGACTGGCCCATCACCAGGAGCGCCGGCGCAAGCGGGGAGAGGCCAAACAGGAGGCCCTGGAGCTGGAAAAATCCCTGTCCCGAACGGACAAACAGGCGCACACCGAGAGCGGCGAGGAGGCCGTGGGCACCTGATCCGGCGCCGGGCCGGTGGCCGATCCCTTGTCTCCCGGTGCCGTTGTAGCAGCCTACGTGGTGAGCAGCCTAAAAGGGACGGAGATGGCGCGAGAAAGCGGGGCTTTTGCCCCGTCAAGCAGGCCGGTCGATAAAAAAGCCGTTAAAAACCGCCTGTTTTAGCCTTTTAAAGGGCTGTATGGCTTGACACGTTTAGGGTGTATCCCTAGAATCGCGGCCCTCGGACAGGCCGGTAATCCGCCGGCCTGTCGTTTATTATTGGATCCAGGATTATGCCCACGGTTAATCAGTTGGTGCGCAAATCACGCAGGCGGCTGACCAAGAAGTCGACGGTGCCGGCGCTGCAGGGGAGCCCGCAGAAACGCGGGGTGTGCACCCGTGTCTACACCACGACGCCGAAGAAACCGAATTCGGCGCTGCGCAAGGTGGCCCGGGTGCGGCTGACCAACGGTTATGAGGTGACCACCTATATCGGCGGGGAAGGTCACAATCTGCAGGAACATTCGGTGGTGTTGATCCGCGGCGGCCGCGTTAAGGACCTCCCCGGGGTGCGTTATCATACCGTGCGCGGTTCTCTGGATACGGCCGGGGTCAGCGACCGTCGCCAGGGTAGGTCCAAGTACGGCGCCAAGCGCCCGAAGTCTTAAAGTTGTTGATAGCCGGTTTTGTTCGCCGCGCACGGTTTGCGCGGCGTTTTATTCTTTGAAAATTCAGGGCAATAGCAAATCATCCCCGAGGGGATTAAGAGTATGCCGAGAAGAAGAGAGGTCAGTCAGCGTCCGATTACGCCGGACCCCAAGTACCGCAGCGAAACCGTCGCGAAGTTTATCAATGTCGTGATGCGCAGCGGGAAAAAGTCGGTGGCGGAAAAGATTGTGTACGGGGCGTTGGACATCCTCGGTGAGCGTCGCAAACAGAGTCCCGTGGAGCTGTTTAATCAGGCCCTGGACAATGTGCGCCCCGTCGTTGAGGTCAAGAGCCGGCGCGTCGGCGGCGCCACCTACCAGGTGCCGGTGGAAGTGCGGGCGGCGCGCCAGACCGCGCTGGCCATGCGCTGGGTGGTGGAGGCGGCCCGGAGCCGTGCAGGTAAATCCATGGGTACGCGTCTGGCGGACGAATTGTTGGACGCGGTGGAAAAGCGGGGCAATGCGGTCAAGAAACGCGAGGACGTGCACCGCATGGCGGAGGCCAACAAGGCCTTCTCCCATTATCGTTGGTAAAGAATTTAAAGATTAACGCAAAGGTAGAGAATGTCTGTAAACCCAAGGATTATTTTGATTTCTAATTCACTTTGCGCCTTAGCGTCTCTGCGTTGAGTATTTATTATTTAGGAGTTAACAGTCGTGGCACGCACAACCCCCATAGAACGGTATCGCAATATCGGCATCATGGCGCACATCGATGCCGGCAAGACCACGACCACCGAGCGCATCCTCTTCTATACCGGTATTTCCCACAAGATAGGCGAAGTGCACGAAGGCACGGCCGTCATGGACTGGATGGAACAGGAGCAGGAACGCGGCATTACCATCACGTCGGCGGCGACCACCTGTTTCTGGAAGGGGATGGATCAGAACTATCCCCAACACCGCATCAATATTATTGATACGCCGGGGCATGTGGACTTCACCATCGAGGTGGAGCGCAGCCTGCGTGTGTTGGACGGCGCCTGCGCCGTGTTCTGCGCCGTGGGCGGCGTGGAGCCGCAGTCCGAAACAGTATGGCGCCAGGCCAACAAATACCACGTCCCGCGTCTCGCCTTTGTGAATAAAATGGATCGCGCGGGCGCGAATTTCCTGCGCGTGGTTGATCAGATCAAGACCCGTCTCGGCGCGCAACCCGTGCCCATTCAGCTTCCCATCGGTGCCGAAGATAATTTTCAGGGAGTGGTGGATCTCGTGAAGATGAAGGCCATCTACTGGGACGATGTCACCCAGGGCACCAAGTTTGAAGAAAAGGACATTCCGGAAGATATGACGGCTACTTGCAAGGAATGGCGGGAAAAAATGCTCGAAGCGGCCGCCGAGTCCTCGGAAGCGTTGATGGACAGATATCTCGGTGAAGGGGACCTGAGCCAGGAAGAGATCAAGCAGGGTCTGCGGACACGCACCCTGGCCAACGAAATCACGCCGGTACTGTGCGGCTCGGCCTTCAAAAACAAGGGCGTGCAGGCGATGCTGGATGCCGTGATCGATTACCTGCCGGCGCCGAATCAAGTTCCCCCTATCAAAGGACATCTGGACGATAAAGAAGGGACCGAAGCCTCGCGCCGGCCCAGCGACGATGAACCGTTCGCCGCCTTGGCATTCAAGATTGCAACCGATCCCTACGTCGGGCAGCTGGTTTTCTTCCGCGTTTATTCGGGCGTGCTGAAATCGGGTGACTCGGTGCTCAACTCGACCCGGAGTAAAAAGGAACGCATTGGTCGCATCTTGCAGATGCATGCCAACAGCCGCGAAGAGATCAAAGAGGTACGCGCCGGCGACATCGCCGCGGCGGTCGGTATTAAGGACGTCACCACCGGCGACACCCTGTGCGATCCGAACAAGGTCATTATTCTGGAGCGCATGGAGTTTCCGGAGCCGGTGATTTCCCAGGCGGTGGAACCCAAGACCAAGGCCGACCAGGAAAAGATGGGCATCGCATTGTCGCGCCTGGCCCAGGAAGATCCCTCCTTCCGCGTCAGCACCGATGAAGAATCCGGTCAGACGATTATCTCCGGGATGGGCGAACTGCATCTCGATATCATCATCGACCGCATGAAGCGCGAGTTCAGCGTCGAGGCCAACGTCGGCAAACCGCAGGTCGCCTACCGTGAAACCATCCGCAAGCCCGTTGAGCACGAATACAAATTCGTCAAGCAGACCGGCGGCCGCGGCCAATACGGCCATGTGTGTCTGCGCCTGGAACCGCAGGAACCGGGCAAGGGATTTGAATTTGTCGATGCCATCAAGGGCGGCGTGATCCCGCGCGAATACATCCCGGCGGTGCAAAAGGGCGTGGTCGAGGCCATGGAGCGGGGCATCAAGGCCGGGTACCCGGTGGTGGACGTGAAGGTTACCCTGTATTTCGGTTCTTTCCACGAAGTCGACTCATCGGAAAACGCATTCAAGATGGCGTCCATCCTGTGCTTCCGTGACGGTGCGCTTAAGGCCGACCCGGTGTTGCTTGAGCCGATCATGGCGGTGGAAGTGGTAACGCCGGAGGAATACATGGGCGCGGTCAACGGCGATCTGAGCTCACGCCGGGGCATGATCCACGGCATGGAAGATGCCCCGGGCGGCAAAATCATCCGCGCCGAGGTGCCGCTGGCTGAAATGTTTGGTTACGCGACCGCGCTGCGATCCGCCACCCAGGGGCGCGCAAACTATACGATGGAATTCAAGAAATATGCTCCGGCGCCGATGAATGTCGCCGAGGCGGTGATTAGGAAGGCATCGTGAACAGAGGACAGAAGACAGAGAACGGTTCCGTCATCAGTCTTCCGCCTTCTGGCTTTCGATCACTCCTTACCCCTCACGGGGATTTGAATTTAATGAGAAACTGACGAAAGGGTAAAAACCGTGTCCAAGGAAAAATTCGATCGCAGCAAACCCCATTTAAACGTCGGCACCATCGGCCACGTCGACCACGGCAAGACCACGCTCACCGCCGCCATGACCAAGATCCTGGCGGCCAAATACGGCGGTGAGGCCAAGGGCTACGATCAAATCGACAACGCCCCCGAGGAGCGCGAACGCGGCATCACCATCGCCACCGCCCACGTGGAATACACCACCGACAAGCGCCACTACGCCCACGTCGACTGCCCCGGGCACGCCGACTACGTCAAAAACATGATCACCGGGGCCGCCCAGATGGACGGCGCCATCCTCGTGGTCTCCGCCGCCGACGGCCCCATGCCCCAGACCCGCGAACACATCCTGCTCGCCCGCCAAGTGGGCGTGCCCTACATCGTCGTGTACTTAAACAAGGCCGACCAGGTCGACGACCCCGACCTCCTGGAACTGGTCCAGGAAGAAGTCAAAGACCTGCTCAACAAATACAACTTCCCCGGCGACAAAACCCCCATCATCGTGGGCTCCGCCCTAAAGGCCCTGGAAGGCGACCAAAGCGACATCGGCGAGCCCTCCGTGCTCAAGCTCGCCGAAGCCCTAGACAACTACATCCCCCAGCCCCAGCGCGCCGTCGACGGCCCCTTCCTGATGCCCATTGAAGACGTGTTCTCCATCTCCGGGCGCGGCACCGTGGTCACCGGAAGGGTCGAGCGCGGCGTCGTCAAGGTGGGCGAAGAAGTCGAAATCGTCGGGCTAAAACCCACCACCAAGACCACCGTCACCGGGGTCGAAATGTTCCGGAAGCTCTTAGACCAAGGCGAGGCCGGGGACAACATCGGCGTGCTCCTTCGGGGCACCAAGCGCGAAGAGGTCGAACGCGGCCAGGTGCTCGCCAAACCCGGCTCCATCACCCCGCACACCAAATTTGAGGCCGAGGTCTACGTGCTCACCAAGGAAGAAGGCGGGCGCCACACCCCGTTTTTCAACGGCTACCGCCCCCAATTCTACTTCCGGACCACCGACGTCACCGGCTCGGTGGACCTGCCCCAGGGCACCGAAATGGTCATGCCCGGCGACAACGTCAAACTGACCGGCACCCTGATCTCCCCCATCGCCATGGAAGAAGGCCTGCGCTTTGCCGTGCGCGAAGGCGGCCGCACCGTGGGCGCCGGGGTGGTGTCGAAGGTGATTGAGTA
>WGFP01000190.1 GCA_015492195.1 Acidiferrobacterales bacterium | reverse complement strand
GAATAATAGGAATGCTGCGCCCGAGCGCGTACGCCAGCAACAACGCGAAACCAAACGGCACCGAACCGATGGCCGCGGCTGCGGTGATCGCCACCAACAGGGCCGGGGCGCAGACGGGACAGACCGCCACCGTGAAGGGTAACCCCAACAGAAAAGCGCCCCACGCGCTGGTTACTTCCTTGCCGCGCATGGAAAACCACGGGATGCGCAACCTCAACCAACCGGCCCAGATCAGACCAAGAAAAATCAGCAAAGGCCCGAGCAGCAGGCCCCATTCGCGTCCCGAGACACGCTTGACCCAGTCGCCGCCCAGCGCCGCCGCGGCCCCGAGCACCCCGTGGACCAACACCATGCCGGCGACGAACGCGCCGGCCAGGAACACGGCGCGGCGTGGGGTCTTGGCCTTGGTGACATAGGCCAGCACCACCGGCACGGCGGCGAAGACGGCCGGATTAAAGCTGAAAACAAATCCGCCGAGCAGACTCAAGCCAATGGCGAGTAAATCAGCCTGCTGCAAGGCGGTGCGTAAGGTTTCAATGTCCATAATGCAGAGAAAAGAAGAAAGAGCAAAGAGAAAAGCAACAAATGCGTTGTCTTAATTTTTCACTTTTCTCTTTCCTCTGACTTGAGCCGTTGCTCAAGCGCTTTGCGCAGCCGCTTGGCCGAAGGCAGCGAACTAAATACCAGCTCTCCGTCGATGGCGATGGCGGGCGTGGACAGCACGCCCATGCTCACCGTATGATCAATCTCCTCGACAACGTTCACGTCGCGCCATTGAATTCGATCTTCGCCGAACTCCTCGGCGATTTTCCGAAGTTCGTCCTTGGCGCGGGCGCACCGACCGCAGCCGGGGGAAGAAAAAACTTCGACCTTGATTGTCATGGTCTTCAAAAAAATCCGGTGCTGTTGTCGGCCTGTTATCCTCGGAAAAAACCGGCCCACTCCCGGTTAGAACAATTCCTGCTCCATTTCCCGGTACACAAAATTGGCGTTGGACCTTTGATTGAGTTCATACAGACGCGTGCCGCGCCACTCGGGAAAATCCGCCCGGTCCACGGCGTCCTGGAAGTCGATTCCTTCCTCAACGGCCTTGGCCATCATCTCCCGCAACCGCTTCATGTAGGACTGGGTCTTTTTCACCATTGGAAACGGGGACGTCTGGGCGCTGCCGTGGCCGGGCACCATGAGTTTGGCATTTGCGAATTTTTTCAGTAGCCAATTCTGGCTATCAATGGCCTGCCGGCTGTTGCCGTCCCCCATAAAGGTGGTGCGCTGATTAAATGCGAGGTCCGAGATCCAGACAATGTTGTCCTCCACCTGGTGTACCACCAAATCACCGAATGAGTGGTGCCTGCCGACGTTATAGATATCGAACGTACGGTCGCCCACCTTCAACGTCACTTTGGAAAAACGCGGTCCGTTCACCAAAGTATCGGGCGCCACCGGCGCGAAATCCGCCATGTCTTCCGGAATAAAGCTGCGCCGATAGGCTGCCGAGGTTTCGATCCTTTCTGAATAGATGTAGTCGAGCGTACCTTTGTGGGCAACCACGTTGACGCCTCCCAGCTTTCGGAAGGCAACGGCGCCGTAGGCATGGTCGGGATGATTATGGGTAATAATCAAGTAGCGGATCGGTTTGTCCGTAACGCGGCGTATGGTGGCTATCAGGCGCCGGCCGAGCTTGGGTGTTCCCAGGGAATCAATGACGACCACGCCCTCGGCGGTCACCACGAAACCGGCGTTTCCATTGAAACCGCGGTTGTAACGGTCGACCTCGGCAATGTTTCCAAACAGCATGTAGGTGTTTGGGCCGATCGAATAATAAGGCAACGGTTCTTCCGGGCTGTCCGTGGCCTCGAGCACGATGTTGGGCGGCTGCTGCGCGTCAATGGCCGTGTCAGGCAGGTAATGGCGATCCGGATCGGTACCGAATCGCGCGTCCTGTTGGGGCAATTCCTCCCCCCGTGCCGGCTTCTGACCGCTGGTTGCATCCTGTCGGGGACTCCCGCCCCCTGCGATGATAAAAAGCGCGAACACCACACCGGCCACCGCAACGATGGCAATAATTATCAGGAGAGCGCGTTTACGAGGCATCATGAAGGGGTCTCCTCGTTACATAGTGAAAAACGCATCATAAACAGCGGCGGCTATAAGTGCGAGGCCGGCAGCGTTTTCCCGCGCGCCGGAAGCACGCCGAGTGCTACAGCATAATCCATCTCTTCGGGTACATCGACCCTGTTCGCTCGGTGGCCTACTTTTCCTTGGGGCGCCATTTTTGAATTCGGTTATTCCCGTAGTCGGCGACGAAAACGGTGCCGTCATTCGCCACCGCCACGGCGATAGGCTTGTCGAATTGACCCGCCTCCCGGCCCTTGCCGCCGAACGCGCTCAAAAAGACGCCGTTGGCCGTGAATTTTTGCACGCGGTTGTTGTAAAAATCGGCAACAAACACGTTGCCCTGCGGACCGATGTCAATCGAGGTCACGGTGGTGAACCACCCGTTGAAGGGACCGAAAATATTCATGCCAAAAGGCCCGCCCCATTTGCGCAGAAATTTCCCGTCCGGGCCGAAGACCTGAATGCGATCGTTATAGCCGTCGGCGACGTAGAGGGTGCCGTCGGGCGCCAAGGCAACGTCGGTGGGATAATTAAACTCACCCGCCCAAATGCCGACCTTACCGGTGTTCCCCCATTGTTTGATGAAACCGCCGTCGGCGCGCAGATGCTGAATGCGCTGGCCGTAAAAATCGGCGACGTAAAGGTCTCCCTTCGCAGACACCACGACCCCGCCGGGGGCGTTGAACTCACCGGGCCCCTCGCCGGCCTTGCCGATGTGGCGGCGCGGCGTACCGTCCAATGCAAACACTTGAACACGATCGTTCCAATAATCGGCGACGTACAGTTCGTCACCCGCGACGGTCAGGTTCATGGGCCGACCGAGTTGACCGGGGCCGTCGCCCTTGGTGCCGAATTGGCGCTTGAACCGGCCGTCGAAATCAAAAACCTGGATGCGGGCGTTGCGCGCGTCGCTGACAAATACCTCGCCGCCGTACACGGTAATGCCGGTAGGATCATTGAATTGGCCCGGGGCCGAGCCGCGCTCGCCCCATGCCGCCACGAAAACGTATCCCGGCTCCTTCGCCGATGGTATCCAGATAAGCCAAGTGACTACCACGAGACCCAGCAGCAAGGCCGTGATGCCGCCCAGCACTCTCAGTATTATTCTTTGCATGATGCCGATCCCTCCGTGGGAGCGTTAGAAATTGAACCGGGCGCTGACGCGGACGATGGTGTCGTTTTTCAGCGCCGTGCCGTTAAGATCCTGAGACACCGGTATCTGCACTGCGCCTTCCGCGATCCAGCGCTTGGTCACGTACTGGATGCCCGGGGTCAGAAACAGCCGGGTGCCGCCGGAGTTGGAGTCCGCGCTACCGTTAACGCGGTCCTTCCCTTGGTGAATCAGGTTGGCTTCAATAACCCCGTAAAGAAAATTGGGGAGACCGCCGGTGAACTTCCGGGGCAGCAACCGGTACTGTAGCGAGGCGTCGAGCCGTGCCACGTCGCCGGCCTCAAAACCGTTCGCTTCGTTTTTGGCCTGGTAACTGATCTGCCCGTCGACCTGGTACTTCAGGGTCTGATAAGTGGCCACCACGCCGACCAACGGGTCCCACGACCCGGAACCCACCTGCACGCTCGCCGGCAGACGGCCGAAGGCGTCGCGTTTATTATCCTCGCCAGTCGGCGCCTTGATGCCGGCGAACGACGCGACGCGAAAGTTGCGTCCCGGCCGGTCGCGCTGGACGACCGTGTAACGGCCGAACACCGTGAGGTCGCCGAAACCGGAGGCGGCGCGCGTGCGGCGCTGGCCGCCGACGGTCACCTTGAGTTCATTGTCGCGATAGGGCAACACGCCGAACACGGCAAGCTTGCCGTTTACCCCATAACCCAGGACCGACACGGCCGCTCTTGCCGTCCGATCCTTATCGGCACCGCTCGGGTCGTCGCCGGACTGATTGACGACATACTGTTCACGCGCCAGGAACTCGTCCTTGGCCACCGGCAAGGCGGTATTGAAGGTGATCGGCGCACTTAAGGCGTCACTTGTCCAGCCTGCCGCGCCAAAGAGCAGCAGGGCCGGGGCGACCTTCAGCCGGTAAGATTTTTTCATCTATAAAGTCCCGGCGGCAAAGGCCGGAACCTGCACAAACACGGTCAGCAAGACCGTTAACGCGAGTCTCTTCATGGGCTGATGGCTCCACATCGCCGGTTACAAGGGCCTCCGGGTCATGCTGCGGTACGTGAAACCGGCGTCTTTGAAGAGCTTGACCATCTGCGGCTCCGTAAGCTCCACGCCCTCGGCCACGTTTACCGTGACCAGACCCTTATTAAGGTCCACGTCGATTTTGTCGACGCCTTTAATTTTTTTCAGCTTTTTTTCGATGCCGTAGGCACAATAGGGGCACGCCAAGCCGTCGACCCGCATCTGGTACTGAGTCCCGGCGGCGAAGGCCGCCGCATTCCACACCAGCGCCAGCATCAATATCGCCATTAACTTCTTCATGGTATTACCTCCGTTCATTTAAAAAATCTGATTAATTATGATTTCTCAACGCAAAGGCCGCTCCAGCGCATCTCGGCAACTGCTCCTTGCGTTGCTCTCGATCGCTGCTCCCGGCGCGACTCTACCTCCTCCATCCCTGGAGTCGTACCTCCCCACATCCCTGTGGGTCGCTGCGCTCGCGGCATTCGCACATCCATGTGCATCACGCAAAGGCGCGAAGAGAAGCCGATGAAAATAAAAGATATCAATCCTTTGCGTCTTGGCGCCTTTGCGTTGAAAACTAATATAACCCGGTTTCAACATCGCCGTTTCCGAATTATCGGGTTGGGTGATGCTCCATGCGGCGAAACGTCACACCGGCATTCTCAAGCAATGCTTTTATCCGCGCTTCCGTCAATTCAACGCCTTCGGCCACGCGCACATTCACCATCCCTCTTTCCAAATGAATATCGACCCACTTCACGCCGTTAATCTTCCGCAGTTGCTTGTCCACTCCAAGGGCGCAGTAACGGCACGCCAATCCGTCGGCGAAAACGTGGTAAATCGTGTCGGCGGCAAACACCGGCGTGGCGATTGCCAAAAATAAAATGGTCGTTGCCATCGGCTTTTTCATGCCGTCGCCCCTGCGTTCCCGGCGCACAATCGGTTACAGGTGCCACTCAAAAACCAGTTTTGCGCGGTAGTCGGATTCCGCTTGATTTCCGTTCAGATCACTGGCGATGGGGATCTGCACACCCGCCTTGATGGCAAAATTGCGCTTGGTCCAAAAAATGCCCGGTGACAGAAACCATTCCGTGCCGCCGGTATTGACTTGCTCCACCCCGTTTAGTTCGGCGCGCTTGCCGTATTCGCCGTTCAGCTCCAGCAGCCACACCGTGTCCGGTTCGAGATAGTCGGTGAGCTTCAGTCGAACGCCGCCCACCAAGTCAACAAGCATCTTG
Organism: Acidiferrobacterales bacterium; assembly: GCA_015492195.1. GTDB lineage: Bacteria > Pseudomonadota > Gammaproteobacteria > Acidiferrobacterales > Sulfurifustaceae > S146-88. The sequence continues at coordinate 3,173 of WGFP01000190.1, read as the reverse complement.
TCGCCGCGGCGCAAACCGGCGCTGTTTGTACCGTTGCGCCGGTAGCGAATGCTGGCCCAGCGGTACCACTTGCGGCTCTCGTAACCGTAAGCAAACCCCAGGATGGTGTCGGTGGTCCCGGTTCCGAGGGCCGGAGTTGTATTGGTGTCGCCGGTGTCGAGCTTGACCTTGAGCGACACGGCCGCGGATTCCTGCGTCCCCAGGGTGTCGTGACGCCAGAAGCGGTATTTGGTGAACAACCTGGCATCGCCCCTGCCGCTGGCGCTTACGGATCCGTTGTCCTTGTTCGTGCCGGTAGGCAGCTCGACGCCGGCGGCCCAGTCTCCGGTTAATCCATAAGTCAGCTCCACGCCGGACTCGAAGGTACTTGCATTACCGGCCTCATTGAGGTGCACCTCCGGCGCAATTTCAATCCCGCCCTTATAAAGCACGTGCGGCCCGAGGCCGAAGATCGGGTCGTGGGCCCAGACGGCGTTGCCGATCAGGTATACGACCAAGCCCACGCCCCAGCCTTGCCACTTACGTCTACTCATTCGGATACTCCTGTTCTTTTGGCCTTCCAATCAAAGTATGACAACCTGGATCTGACCCCAGGTTCCGCGATGATTTCATTTGCATCGAATTATTTTTCACAGCTTAGATCCTGGAGTTGACTCCAGGTCAAGGCTTTTTTTGCTCCCTTGACTCTGTACTTAGGTACGGTGTCTAGAATAAGTCCAGGTGCTAAAGAAAGCTGGAAAAATGGCTGATGCCGCTAAACCCAATCGTTCCCTGGTCGCCGGTGTGGTGAGCGGCGTCCTGGCGTCGGTCTGCTGCGTCGGACCGTTCGTACTGTTGATGCTCGGTGTCGGCGGCGCCTGGATCGGCACGCTCACACTGCTTAAGCCCTATCAGCCGATCTTCATCGGAATCACGCTGGTGTTTTTAGGGCTTGCGTTTCGCAGGCTTTATTTGGTGCCCCAGGTCTGCGAGCCCGGCACCCCCTGCGCCAACCCCGTGACCCGACGCAACCAACGCATCGTGTTCTGGGTGGTCACCGTCTTAGTCCTGGCGCTGATCGGTTTTACCTGGTACGGCCCGCTGTTAATCGACTGATTGTTGTTTGACTCTAAAAAGGAGAATTGATCATGCGCGCGATACTGTTATTCCTTGTCACCCTTGGCCTGGTCGCCCCGGGTAGCGGCTACCTGGACACTGCCCGGGCGGCTGAAGCCAAACAGGCCGAGCTACAAACCGTCACCCTGGACGTTCAGAACATGACCTGTTCGTTCTGTCCCATCACCGTGCGCAAGGCCCTGGAGAAAGTGCCGGGCGTCGTCAAGGCCACGGCGAGCTTGGAAACCAAAACGGCCACGGTGACCTTTGATCCCACTAAAACCAATGTCGAGGCCTTGACCAAGGCGACTACCGATGCCGGCTATCCATCCACACTGAAGCGTAAGTAGCGCTTGGCTGTTACTCAAACCAATGACAGAAAGAAGATAATGCTCATAAAGACCCGCAACATTGCCGAGATCGATTCGTCCGCGGTCGACCAAGGGCCGCCAAAACTCGACGAGGTCGCCGCAGATATTGTTGGTGCGTTTCCGCGACTGGATAGCGCAGACCAAAAACTTACACTGAAACTCTACCAACTCTTGGCGGATGGGGAAGCGGTCGATCCCCTTCGCCTCGCCCAAGCGATAAACATACCCATTTCCGAGGTCAGGCAAACACTGAATCAATGGCCCGGCGTTTATTACGACGAGAACAACCACATTATCGGCTTTTGGGGACTGACTATTAAAGAGACGCGCCACCGTTTCGAGGTAAACGGCAAAACATTGTATACCTGGTGCGCGTGGGACGCGTTGTTTATACCGGAACTGCTCGACGCGACGGCGCACGTGACTTCCACTTGCGCCACCACCAACGAACCGATCGGATTGACTGTCTCGCCCACGGCCGCCGAATCCCGCGGGTTGAGTGACATCGTGGTGTCGTTCTTGATTCCGGATAAAACCAAATTCCAGGAGAACCTTACCGCCAGCTTCTGCCATTTCGTTTACTTTTTTCGCGACCGCGAGGTCGGAAAACAATGGGTGGCCAAGCACGCAGGGACGTTCCTGCTTTCCCTCGCGGAAGCCTTCACAATCGGGCGCAAGATGAATGCGGCCCGGTACAGAGATGCTCTGGAAAAGTAGGAGATCACCCATGGCCACGTTGAACTTACATATCACCGGCATGACCTGCAACGATTGCGCGCGGACCGTCGAAAAGGCATTGAACGCGCTTCCGGGCGTCAAGGCCAAGGTTTCTTATAATGGAAACATTGCCCGCGTTGAGACTACCGATGCGATGGATACCGCACGCTTAGTAAAGGCGGTCGAAACCAAGGGCTACGGGGTCAATCTGCTCGGGGATAACCGGACAAGAGCTATTGCGGGTAGTGGCAGCGATATGAATGTGGCCATCATCGGCGGCGGGTCGGCGGCGTTTGCCTGTGCCATCCGCGCCGCCGGGGAAGGTGCGCGGGTGACCATGATCGAAGCGGGAACCATCGGCGGCACCTGTGTCAATATCGGCTGCGTGCCCTCCAAGATCCTGATCCGGGCGGCCCACATTGCGCACCTGCAGAAGGCGCATCCTTTCACCGGCATCACACAGACTTCTCCCGTTATCGACCGCGCGGCGCTGGTGGCGCAACAGCAGGCGCGGGTGGAGGCGTTGCGCCATGTCAAGTACGAGAACATCCTGGAAACCAGTCCCGGCATTAACTTGCTCAAGGGTCGTGCGCGTTTTCAAGATGCGCACACTATAATAATCAAACGACCGGACGGAGGCGAGAAGACCGTCCACGCTGACCGTATACTCATCGCTACCGGCGCGCGCCCGGCAATACCAGATATCCCGGGGCTTAAGGATACCCCGTATTGGACCTCCACCGAGGCGTTGGTGGCCGAACGGTTGCCGAAACACCTGATCGTCCTGGGCGGCTCGGTAACGGCGGTGGAACTGGCCCAGGCCTTTCGGCGATTGGGAGCTAACGTGACGGTGCTGGCGCGCAGTACCTTGCTGTCAAAAGAGGACCCGGCAATCGGTAAAGGATTAACAGAGGTGTTCGAAGGCGAAGACATCCGCGTGCTGACCCACACCCTGCCTGATGCCGTTTCCCATAATGGCCGCGAGTTTGT
>WGFP01000189.1 GCA_015492195.1 Acidiferrobacterales bacterium | reverse complement strand
AATTTGCAGGGCGCAGGTCAAGGGGTCAGGGCGCTTGAAAACCGTAATTCTCCCCACATCCTCCGCTCCATTTCTCAAAGGCCCGGTCACCGCCCGTCAGGTATCCAGGGCGAGCTGTCGGCACCGGATCGGTATTTCAATAATTCAGAAAATACTAAACCTTTATACGTCTCAAAGCCTTGCCTAGGAAACCTCTTATTTTTAATTAATCTATCAATCCGCCTGCGCGTAAATCGTCAGTTGCGGCCCCACCCACCCTCGACTACACAAAAAAGAAGCACGATCCGGACCATTCTCCACGGACGGGGTGGGGTTTCAAAAAACTGACGATAGGCCTCTAGGCCACTGATAACTCTTATAGATACCGAGGGGAGAGCGCAGCCATTCCACCGCATTCGATCAATCCGCCGCAGGCGGTCGATACGGGCCTCGCGTGCCTGCTTTTGCTCGCGCGGTATTTCGGCATTCCCGCCGATGAAGCGCAACTCAAGCATGAGTTTCTGGAGTCGGGCGAGCAAGCCGGCGAGGCCGAGCTGTTGCGCGCCGCCAAGCACTTAGGGCTCAAAGCCGGCGCCGTGGACAGCGACTGGCCGCGCCTGGCCGTGGTCGCGCTGCCGGCCATCGCTCACCTTAAAGACGGCCGCTTTGTGGTGGTCGGCCGGGCCGACGCCGACAAGGTGTTGGTTCAGGACCCCGCCGAGCCGCGTCCGTTGATCCTCCCGCGCAAGATCTTCGAGGAATCTTGGAGCGGCAGGTTAATCCTCTTCACCAAGCGCGCCGGCCTGCGCCCCGAAGACCGCAAGTTCGACTTCACCTGGTTTATCCCGGCGATCGTGAAATACCGCAAGCTGCTGGGCGAAGTGCTGGTGGCGTCGTTCTTCTTGCAGTTGTTTGCCCTGCTGACGCCGCTCTTCTTCCAGGTCGTGATTGATAAGGTGTTGGTACACAGGGCTCTTACCACTCTGCACGTCCTCGGCATCGGAATGATCGCGCTGGTGCTGTTCGAGGTGATCCTCGGCGGCCTGCGGACCTACGTGTTCGCCCACACCTCCAGCCGCATCGACGTCGGCCTGGGCGCCCAGTTGTTTAAACATCTGCTGCGCCTGCCGCTGGCCTACTTCGAGGCGCGGCGGGTGGGCGACACCGTTGCGCGGGTGCGCGAACTGGAAAGCATCCGCCAGTTCCTGACCAGCTCCACGGTGACGGTGGTCATCGATCTCTTTTTCACTATCGTGTTCCTGGCAGTGATGTTCTTCTACAGTCCCTTGCTGACCTTCGTGGTGCTCGGCACCATTCCGTTTTATATCCTGCTGTCGGTTGTGATTACCCCCATGATCCGCGCGCGCCTGCATGAGAAATTCAACCGCGGCGCCGAGAACCAGGCCTTCCTGGTGGAATCGGTCAACGGCGTTGAGACCTTGAAGGCCATGGCGGTGGAACCGGCGATGCAGCGCCGCTGGGAGGAGCAGCTTGCGGGCTACGTGCGCGCCAGTTTCCGCGCCAACAATTTGAGCAACGTCACCGGCCAGGTGGCCTCATTCATTAATAAGGTCACCACCATCGCCATCCTCTGGATCGGCGCGAATCTGGTCATGAACGGCGAGCTCTCCATCGGCCAGTTGATCGCCTTCAACATGCTTGCCGGTCGGGTCAGCGGCCCGGTGTTGCGCATCGTGCAACTCTGGCAGGACTTTCAGCAGGCCGGTATCTCGGTGCAGCGCTTAGGCGATATACTGAATGCGCCGCCCGAGCCGTCCTACAATCCCAACCGTACCACGCTGCCCGATCTCGCCGGACACGTGGTCTTTGATAACGTCACCTTCCGCTACCGGCCCGACGGCCCGGAAATCCTGCGCAAGCTGTCGCTGGACGTGCCGGCGGGGAAGGTGATCGGCCTCGTCGGCCGTTCGGGTTCCGGGAAAAGCACCATCGCCAAACTCATCCAGCGCCTGTACGTCCCCGAATCCGGGCGTGTGCTGATCGACGGCGTGGATCTCGCGCAAATCGATCCCGCGTGGCTGCGCCGCCAGATCGGCGTGGTGTTGCAGGAGAACCTGCTCTTCAACCGCTCGGTGCGCGACAACATCGCGCTGGCCGATCCAGGGTTGCCCATGGAAGCCGTGATCAAGGCCGCCCAACTTGCAGGGGCGCATGAATTTATTCTGGAATTGCCCGAGGGCTACGACACCGTGGTGGGCGAGCACGGCGCCACCCTCTCCGGCGGCCAGCGCCAGCGCGTTGCCATCGCCCGCGCGCTCGTGACCAATCCGCGCATCCTGATCTTCGATGAAGCCACAAGCGCCCTGGACTACGAATCCGAAAGCATCATTCAGCGCAACCTCGCGAACATCTGCCGTGGGCGCACGGTCTTCATCATCGCGCATCGCCTCTCCACGGTGCGCAATGCGAATTGGATCTTCGTCATCGACAAAGGCGAGATCATCGAGCAGGGCACGCACCAAGATCTGCTGCAACTTAACGGCTACTACGCACGCTTGCACCAACATCAGGACGGGAGTTATGTGGCAGCTCATACATAACCGTTCTTCCTTTAAGAAGAACACCAACTTCCCCTCTCCCTTTGGGAGAGGGATAGGGTGAGGGATAGCATATGACCCAAAATATGAACAAAGCATCCGAACCTTCCAAAAATTCCGCGCAGCGCACTGTCAAGCTCGGTGTCGGAGCCAAGTTTCAACAAATGTTTGACGGCATCACCCGCCATCTCGACGTCTGGCGCGTGGCCTGGCGCGAACAAAAGCGTCAGGAACCGGTGAACGTGCCGAAGGGCAAAGAACTGGAATTCATGCCGGCGGTGCTGGAGATTCAGGAATCGCCGCCGTCCCCGGCCGGCCGCACGGTGGCGGGCATTATCATAAGTGTGTTCGTAATCGCCGTCCTGTGGGCGAGCTTCGGCAAGATCGACATCGTCGCCGTCGCCCAGGGCAAGATTATCCCGAACGACTATTCCAAGGTCATCCAACCCTTGGAGAGTGGCGTCATCAAGGCGATCCACGTGCGCGACGGCTAGGCGGTAAAACGAGGCGATCTCTTAATTGAGCTCGACGCCACCGCCAGCGGCGCGGACCAGGCGCGTCTGGCGAACGAACATCGCGCGGCGTTGACCGAGGTGGCGCGCCTCAAGGCGCTGATCGCCGGAAAAAACACCTTTGACCCCCCGGAAGGCGCCGATCCCGCCTTCGTCGCGGTCCAGCGCAACCGCCTGCGCGACCAGCTTTCGGAATTCCGGGTGTTACAGAACCAGGCGGACGCGCTCAAGCGCCTGTATGCCAAGCGGCTCGTCTCCAAAATGCAGTACATGGAAGCCGAACGCCGGCGCGCGGAAAAAGCGCAAGAACACGCCGCCGCACTGGCGCAGGCCAAGACCCGCGCCCATTCCCTCTCGAAGGAACTTGCCAAGGCCGAACACCTGACCCGCCAGCAGAGCCTCACCGCTCCGATCGACGGCGTGGTGCAGCAACTGGCGGTGCACACCGTGGGTGGTGTCGTCACCCCGGCCCAACAGCTCATGATCATCGCGCCCAAGGAGGGACAGCTCGAAGTCGAGGCCTGGATCGAGAACAAGGACATCGGCTTTGTGAACGAGAACCAACAGGCCGAGATCAAAGTGGAAGCCTTCCCGTTCACCCGTTACGGCACCATCGACGGCAAGATCCTGACGCTTTCGGCGGACGCCGTGCCGCTGGAGAAGGTCGGCCTGGTCTACGCCTCGCGCGTCAGCATGAGTAAATCCGTGATGCAGGTGGGCGATAAAGCCGTCCATCTCTCCCCCGGCATGAACGTCACCGTGGAGATCAAAACCGGTAAACGGAGATTGATTGAATACTTCTTGAGCCCACTATTGCGAGGGATTAAGGAGACAGCCAGGGAAAGATAGAGAGAAAAATGGTTCATTTACAGCTATTCCTTCCCCCTTCCAGGGAGAAGGTTAGGATGAGGGTAAACACGTAATATTTGGAGGCAAATATGGCAAACGAAAATCCAGCAACACCCGAGAAGCAAGCAAATTCACCCAAAGGCAACGGCCAGAAGGCACAACCATCCGGCAAACAGCCACGGGTTATTTCCAACCCAAATGACGTGGCGAGCGTTGTGCTCATGCAGGTCGATCAGGTCAACGCCAAGAAGGATGAACTGACGATCGCGATTAAAGGCCTGACCGACACCACCAAGCAACTGGTCCGTATCTATGCGGAACATGCGGCCGCAATTCAGAAACTTCAGGAAAAAGTGAAGAGTTTGGAAGGCGAGAAGAAAAAGTGACTTTATTTACAAACGAGAAAGATCAGGGATATGACATAAGTTTTCAAGCAAGTGGCGGACACGTACCGGCGATGAAGAGAGTAATAGAGAGTAAAGGAACCTAAGGAGAACCAGAATCCATGAATAAAGGAAACATAAAGACAAAC
>WGFP01000188.1 GCA_015492195.1 Acidiferrobacterales bacterium | reverse complement strand
GGCTGGGAAAGGGGCGTCGCCTGAAGAGGATTATCAGTTGCATGAGGCGTTGAATTTGCTAAAAGGAATCAGTATTTTCAAAACCCAGGGCGGCTAGTGGCACGGAAAAATGAAGAATGTAGGCAACGGATACCGGCGCCTGCGCGCGTCAGCCTTGTTTTCAGCTTGCTGCTGACAGCCGCAGTACCGCGCGCGGAAGAACCGCCGTTTCAGGAAACGCCAAAGACCGCCTATATCGCCATCATCATTGACGATCTCGGCAACAACCTGCGCGAGGGAAGGCGGGCCATCCGGCTTCCCGGTCCCGTTGCCTGCGCCATCCTTCCGCACACCGCCCACTCACGACACCTGGCTCAGGAGGCGTACGCGCGCAACAAGGAAGTGCTGCTCCACCTGCCGATGGAATCGCTCGATCAGGCCGAACCCGGTCCCGGCGTTCTGGATTCCGCCATGCCGAAACGTGAACTCGAAATGACGCTTGACTACAACCTCGAGACGGTGCCGCACGCCGTAGGCGTGAACAACCATATGGGCAGCCTGTTGACCCAGCAACCGCGCGCCATGCGGTTTCTTATGCAGGCGATTTCCCGGCGCGGCAATTTGTTTTTTGTCGATTCCCTCACCAGTCCGAACAGTCAGGCGGCGCGGACGGCCTCCGAATACGGCGTGCCCGCACTGGCACGGAACGTTTTTTTGGATAACGAACGCACTCCCGATGCGATTGAACAACGGCTGGAAGAACTTGTCTCGATCGCCCGCCGCAAGGGAAGCGCACTGGCCATCGGCCACCCCTACGCGGAAACCCTGGAGGCACTTGAACGATGGTTGCCCACGCTTCCCGACAAGAATATTGAGTTGGTCCCGCTGTCGGTTATGTTGGCAAAAACACCTCTTCCAAAGAGAACACAAACCTCACGAAAACCGGTAAAGACAACGTGGCAACCGTACTCGTTCCGCTAGCCGAGGGTTGCGAGGAACTCGAGGCCGTCACCATCGTCGATCTGTTGCGCCGTGCGCAGATTGAAGTCGTCACCGCGGGACTGGCTTCCGGGCCGGTAACAGGCAGCCGCGGCACCCGGCTTTTGCCGGACACGGATCTGGATGAGGCGATAAAATACAACTACGACATGATCGTGCTGCCCGGCGGGCAGCCCGGCGCCGCCAACCTGGAAAAGGACCCGCGCATCATCACGCTTCTTAAAAAGATGTCCTTGGAAAACAAATACACGGCAGCCATCTGCGCCGCGCCGAAAGTCCTGGCCGCGGCCGGCATCCTGGAGGGCAAACGTGCGACCGCCTATCCCGGTACGCTGGACGCCACAAGCTTTCCGCGCGTGCACATCGAGGAACTTGCGGTGGTCACCGACGGTAAGGTCGTCACCTCGCGCGGGCCGGGCACCGCCATGGATTTCGCGCTGGAATTGATCGGTCTCCTTGCGGGAAAAGAAAAGCGCGATCAGGTCGAGGCCGCGCTTCGGCGGCCGTCGGAACACATGCAAACCGTTCGGGCGAGCGGGGCTTGACGTCATGATGCGGCAACGGAAAAAAACAAAAATTAAAATCCGGCCCCTGCGCACAAGCGACATAGACGCGATCATGCGGTTGCACCGCGAATTGGGGTGGAATCCGGCCTTCAAGGCCGACGGCAGCACCGTGCGTCAACGCCTGACTTCACTCACCATGGAGGAAAACGCCCTGTTGCTGGTGGCGGAACTTGGAAGCAAGGTCGTGGGATACATTCACGGCGAGATCGTGACCTATCTGTTGTTCGCGGGACGCGAAATGTTGATCAGCGAGCTTTTTGTGCGCGAGTCGGCGCGCGGAAAGGGCGTGGGCAAGGCATTGATGGCGGTCATCGAGGCCGAAGCCGTCAAGCGCAAGTGCTTCCGCATCAGCGTGATGAACAGCCGTGAGCGCGAATCCTACAAACGCGGATTTTATCCCTCACTCGGTTATGAGGAACGCGTACAAACGGCTAATTTCACCAAACGCCTGGATTGGGGAGAAACTTCATAAACCGTGAATCGTTACGCCTCACGGTTCACGCTTTACGATTCACGTCTCACGATCTTTATTTAAAATCAAAGCGCGTACCGAAAAAGAGTCGGCTGCGCTCATAGTTTTGCAGATCCAGACCGACGCCATTCAGACCGTAGCTGGCCTCGGCCTGGAGGCTCCAGTTTGGCTGTACCTGCCATCTCCACCCCGCCGCAATCAGTGAACGGTCGTCTCTGGGGTACGAGGAATACAAGGAATCTCCCGTCGTCTCATACTGGCTGCGCTGCAGCCGATAGGAAAGATAGGGGGTATGTTCCCGGAACAGGGTCAACTCGCCGCCGATGGCAAAACCGTAGTACCTGCGCCCGAGATACCGGTAGGCTTCATCTTTTGCGGTCTCATCCCCGACAAAGATGCTGCCGGTTACTCCCGGACGATATCCGCCCGCCCACTTGCTGGTCCAGGAAAACGCCGCACGGGTACCGAACGTATCCGGTGCAAGGCGGGTCGGTGACGTGACTTCGTTGTAACCGGCTGACACCGCAAAACTGTGGATCGCATCCACTCGGTGCAGCCATTTCGCCCCGAAGGCATTCAGGCGAACGGCGGTCTCATTGCCCAGGGGCGGATATCGGTAAGCGGGACCGGGCGATATCTCACCATAGATACGCACCAAATTACTGACCACGCGCGACCCTTCTCCAAGGTTTCGGTAACCCATACCCTCGTTCACCAGGGAATCAAGGCTCGGTGTCGCATAGGCATTAACGCCGAATGTCAACGGCATACCGCCACCGGGTCGCGGCAGGTCCACGCTATTGAAGGCAAAATCATCGGAGAGGGGATCGTTAAACCAGGAATACTTGCCCGCCTCCGCCTGGGCAAACGGGAGCATCAGGGTAAGCAGCGCGGCTGTGATGGCGGTTCGGTGCACGATTATTATCCGTTCAAACCAACCTAGGCTACTCAAAATTATAGCACAATAGCAAGTTTATCCCTGTCCGATAGTCACAGTCAGGCTACAGGCCGTCGCCCGGCCAGGCGCGAATCAACAAAAATAAACCCAATGCACCCAACAGCCCCCCCAGCCACGGGATAACGGCATCGCCGGAGGGGGCAAAACGGTCCATCCCCAAAACCACCGCTGCCGAAATCACCAATCCACTTCCGGTGACGGTGAAATACAGCCGCCGGTAATTCTGCCTGATCTGTTTGCGGATGCGCTCAAGCTCCTTAGACTTCCATTCAAGCGCAAGTTCACTATTTTGGGCCTTTTGCAACGTATCATGCACCATGCCCGGCAGCTCCGGAAGCCACTGCCACCATTTCGGCAATTCCTTGCGCAGCGTCCGCAACAGGGCCAGCGGCCCCATGTGCTCATGGGTCCACTTCTCCAGAAACGGCTTGGCCGTTACCCACAGATCAAGGTCCGGGTATAACCTCCGCCCCAGACCCTCGATGTTGAACAGAGTCTTTTGCAACAGCACCAATTGCGGCTGAACTTCCATGTTGAAACGCCGCGCCGTCTGAAACAGATGCAGCAGCAACCTGCCGAAAGAGATGTCCTTCAGGGGTTTGGCGAAAATCGGCTCACACACGGCCCGAATCGCGGACTCGAATTCATCCACGCGGGTTCCCGGCGGCACCCAGCCGGCGCGAAGATGGGCCTCGGAAACCGCGCGGTAATCCCGGTTGAAAAAGGCCAGAAAATTCTCGGCGAGATAACGCTTGTCCTCCTCGCCGAGCGATCCCATGATGCCGAAATCCACCGCACGGTACTGGCCCTCCGGCGATACGAAGATGTTTCCCGGATGCATGTCGGCATGAAAAAAGCCGTCGCGAAACGCCTGGGTAAAAAAGATCTCCACGCCATTGTCGGCAAGCTGCCGCATGTCCACGCCCGCCTGCTTCAAGGCCTCCACGTCGCTGATGGGGATGCCGTGCACGCGCTCCATCACCATCACGGTGCGGCGGGTCAGGTCCCAGTATATCTTGGGGACGTACAGCAGTTCCGAACCGGCGAAATTGGCGCGTAATTGGCTGGCATTCGCCGCTTCCCGCCGCAGGTCCAGCTCACCGTGAATCGTTTTACTGAACTCATCCACCACTTCCACCGGCCGCAGACGTCGGCCGTCGGGCCAATAGCGCATCGCAAGTCGCGCAAGGGTATATATCAGGCTCAGATCGCGTTCGATAACCGTCTCTATACCGGGACGCAGCACCTTAACCACCACGTCGGCGCCGTCATGCAGCTTGGCGACATGCACCTGCGCCACCGAGGCGGAGGCGAGCGACTTACGATCAAATTCACTGAAATAGGTCTCCAGCTTGGCGTCGAAGGCCTCTTCAATAATTGCAACCGCCTGATCACCGGGAAACGGCGGCACCCGGTCCTGCAGTTTGCTCAGCTCCTCGGCGAGGTCCTCGGGGAGCAGGTCCGGGCGCGTGGACAGAATCTGACCAAATTTCACAAAGATCGGCCCGAGTTCTTCCAGGGCCAGACGCAGGCGCGCGCCGCGGGGGGGAAGCGGCCGGGATACCCAGCGCCACGGCATAAGGCGCAGCATAAAACGATAAGGGCGGAACGGGCGAACGGCGCTGACGAACTCGTCGAGATCGTGCTTAACGAAGACGTGAACGATGCGCAAAAGCCGGCGTATCTGGGAAATCCGCCCCATCAAACCGCCCCTTTCAGACGCTGAAGGCGCTTCTCCAGGCGGTCGGCGTCGGCACGCAATACATCGACGGCATTCAGAAACGCCTCCACCTGTTCACGCCTTGCGAGCACCCGGCTCTCATATTGAAGATATTCCGTGAGGTCCTGGGTGACGGTATGCACGGCTTGCCTGCCCCAATCGCGCAGACCACGCACGGCGTTTCCCAGCCCGTGCGCCGCCACGTCCCCGGTCACATGGGATACCTTTTCCTCCCAATCGACATCCATTTCTTTAAAGATTTTCTGAAAGCGCCGGCCAAGCTCGATATCCCCGCTGATCCGGATCTCGCCGGAAGCGGCGGGCATGGCATCGCCGAAAACCATTCCGGCAAACACCGGAATATTGCCGCTGATCGTCACGTCCGGCATGCCATCATATCCGGCAAGCAGCGTCAAACCGCTCTCCGAAGGTAAAACGTAAAATTCAAGCGGATCACCGCCGTCCTGTCCCGTAAGGCACAGAAAGATCACTTTCCCATCCAAGTCACCCAGACGTCGCAGGGTATCGGGATCGAGGTGCAGCAGGCGGTTGATAAGCTCTTCCATCACGGTGATAACGACTGACGACGTAGCCATATCTACAGATCCCGAGCGGCAAGCAACAAGTATATGGATGGGGGGACGGTTTTGCTTAACTGCCTGTTACTTGTCGCTCAAAATTTATATCCTTTATGTAAAGCAACAATCCCGCCGCTGAGATTAAAATAATGGACGCGTTCGAATCCGGCCTGCGTCATCATGTCTTTCAGCGTTTCCTGGTCGGGATGTCGACGGATGGATTCGGCAAGATAACGATAGCTTGCTTCATCGTCGGCGACGACCTTTCCAAGCAGCGGCAGAACCCTGAATGAATAAACATCGTATGCCTTGTTCAGACCGGGTAATACCGGTTTGGAGAATTCAAGCACCAGGGCCCGACCGCCGGGCTTAAGTACACGATAAATTGATCCAAGCGCACGATCAATATGCGTGACGTTGCGCAGCCCGAAGGCGATGCACACGCAATCGAACCGGTCCTCCGGAAACGGCAGGTCCTCGGCATCCGCGCGCACAAATTCGACATTGCCGGCAATGCCGCGGTCCGCGAGGCGCGTGCGTCCCACCTCGAGCATGGAATCATTGATATCGCTCAATACCACCCATCCCGTCGGCCCGACCCGACGTGCGAACCTTGCCGTCATGTCCCCGGATCCGCCGGCGACGTCCAGCACCCGGTTCCCCGCACGAACACCGCTTTGCGCCACAGCAAATTGCTTCCACAGACGATGGATGCCGAATGACATCAGGTCATTCATCAGGTCATACTTGCCCGCCACGGAATGGAACACGTCCGCCACCAAACCGCGTTTCGCGGATTCAGGTACCTCGCGAAAGCCGAAGTGAGCGGAACCGCTCTGGTCCTTGCGGGATTGGGGCATGATTCAGATTACTCAGCAGGCACGGGTTTACGCTTGTGGCCGGCTTTTTCCAGCCGCTCCAGATACTGTTTCCAGAGCCGGTCCTGTTCCACGCCCAGATGGTGCAGCCATTCCCAGGAATAGATGCCGGTGTTATGTCCGTCGTCAAAATACAGACACACCGCATAAGACCCCACCGGCTCGATTTGAGTGATATTCACATTTTCCTTACCGACCTGAAGCACTTCCTGGCCGGGCCCGTGACCGCGCACCTCCGCCGAAGGCGAGTACACACGCAGATACTCACAAGGAAATCTAAAATGGCTGCCGTCATCAAACGTCACTTCGAGCAGACGTGACTTTTGATGAAGTTTGATGTCCGTCGGCCTTACCGTGTTTTTTTTCATATCGCTCCGCTAGCCTGCCAATGAAAACGAGACTTTGTATATATATCAGATGTTTCAGTGTATCCGGGGGGCAATCAACCATGGTAACCAAAATACCACGCCTTCCGTAATCGGTTCATCTCCGGACCACTCCTCAATATACCCCCTGCTTAACCAAACATTCCCTTAAACATGAAATAAAACATGATGGAGAGAAAGGCTCCCGCAGGCAAGGTAATAATCCACGACATAAAAATGTTGCCGACCACGCGCAGGTTCAGCGCCGCAATCCCGCGCGCGAACCCGACACCCAGAACCGCCCCGACCAGCGTATGAGTGGTGGAAATGGGTAAACCCGTAAACGATGCCATAACGACCGTACTTGCGGCCGACAGCTCAGCGGCAAAGCCGCGACTGGGGGTAAGCTCCGTGATTCGTTTTCCTACCGTGCGCATCACTCGATAACCGAAACTTGCCAGGCCAATCACGATCCCCCCGCCGCCCAGCAGCAAAACCCAGACGGGAAGAGGAGATTTCTGCACCACCTCACCGCTCGTTACCGTACTCACTACCGCCGCCACCGGCCCCACGGCATTGGCGACGTCGTTTGAACCATGGGCAAAGGCCATGGCGGAGGCGGTAAATATCATCAATACGGCAAACACCTTTTCCACGTTGGCAAAATGGAATTCAATCTCAGCCTGAGGGTCGACCTTGATACGACCGATTAACACGACACCAATACCTGTTATAACAATAGCCAGGATCAATGCCAATATAACACTCTCTCCACTACTCATGCCCAAACCGATATGTTTCAGTCCTTTGGTCATGGTCAGCATGGCGATGACGAAGCTGACCACAAATATATAGATTGGGCCGTATTTTTTTGCATTGCTAAACGGTGATCGCGTATCAAGAATCAATCTTTGTATGCTGGTAAAAATGGCGAAGGACAGCGCACCCGCAAGCATCGGTGATATCACCCAACTCATGACAATTTTGCCGACCTCTCCCCATTGAACAGCTTCAAGACCGACGCCCACGGCGGCAAATCCCACCACCGAACCGACAATGGTGTGAGTCGTCGACACCGGCCAACCGTTACGCGAGGCAATCAGCAACCACACACCCGATGCCAGCAATGCCGACAGCATGCCGTATATCAGCAACTCCGGGGTCGCGCTGAACACCGAGGCATCCACGATATTTTTACGGATGGTTGATGTAACCTGGCCTCCGGCCAGATAGGCGCCCAGGAACTCGAATACAGCGGCGATAAAAATGGCCTTGAAGACGGTCAGTGCCCGGGAACCTACGGAGGTGGCCATGGCGTTGGCGACATCATTGGCGCCGATACCCCATGCCATGAACAGGCCGAATACTGCCGCCAGCAATATATAAATCGATATTTGATCCATGGCGGCCTACCGGGCAAGCAAAAGCTGAAGCCGGCTGCCGACACGTTGCGCATAATCCGCGACCCGGCCGATCCATTCGATAAGCTGGTAAGTGAACATCACATCCGTGGGTCGTAATTTATCTTCCAGACTGAAAAGTATGGCTCGCAACTTAACCTGAATTTTGTCGGTTTCGCTTTCGATGGCATTAAGCTTGCCGATCATCTCCTGCACGCGTTCGACCTCAATGCCGCGGAAACCGGTCTCTACCAGTTCATCAAGTTCCTTGATAATTTTCAGGGCCTGGGCCGATGCGTCGATACAGCGGTCGCCGTATTCAACAAACAATTGATGCATCTCTTTTGGCAGCGTCATGCGCCGCCCCAATACCAGGCCGGCAATGTCCTTGGCCTGGTTGGCCATGTTGTCTTGCATCAACAGAACATCCAGCAGGTCACGACGGTCGATGGGCATGAACAGACCGGTAGGCAGATGATGTCGAAGTTCTTTTTTCAGATCATCCGCTTCATGTTCAAGCCGGGTAATGTCTTCTTGAATGGTTGCAACTTTCTTCTGCTCGCCCGCTACAACAGCGGAAAGCAGGGGTCTGAGCTGAGAGACGCAGGCATGAACCTTCGTCATGTGTTTCTGGAGCGGGCGAATCGGGGAACGACCAAACAAATTGGTCAAGTAACTCGGAGGACTCATGTATTTTTCCTTTCCGTTGCCCCTGCAACGGCTATCTTCGTCTCTGTCATTTTTTCCGCGCGCAGTATACAACCGCGGCCAACAAAAGCAAATCGGAAATCCTTGAAAAAGCGATCAATCAATAACCGCCTTACGCACCGGGAGCTGATTATGATACTCTGACCCAGGAATAGATATAAAATGGTTATTTTTTAAGGAAAGAATATGGCTACCGTCGATGTAACGCAGGAAAATTTCGAGCAAATTATAACCGGCAACGACATGGTGCTGGTGGATTTCTG
>WGFP01000187.1 GCA_015492195.1 Acidiferrobacterales bacterium | reverse complement strand
TGACCACACGCCGCGCTGAGATGGGTATCTCCTCCCCCGTCTTTGGGTTACGACCCGGTCGGGAATTTTTTTTGCGTAGACCAAAGTTTCCAAACCCGGACAGCTTTACCTGCTCACCCTCTGCGAGCGCTGCCCGAATCTTTTCAAAAAAGAGTTCAACGAATTCCTTCGCCTCCCGCTTGTTCAATCCCAGCTCGTTGAACAGATTTTCCGCAAAATCCGCTTTGGTTAGTGCCATGTTCTTCTCACCCTTAGGTTGGTTATTCTAAAAGGCCGGTCAGCGCCGCAAGCGTGCCTGCAGTTCGGCTTCCAAGGAGGATACAACCTTGCCCATGATGGCTTCCACCTCTTCTTCTTTAAGAGTGCGCGATGAGTCCTGCAAGGTCAAGCCCAGAGCCAAACTTTTTCTTCCGGAATCAATACCTTCGCCGCGATATTCATCAAACAGCTCAAGGTTTACAAGCAATTTTCCGGCCACTTTTGTCACACAGTCCAGCACGGCTTGAGCCGGCGTTTTTTCCGCGACAATTACCGCAAGATCGCGACGAATCGCTGGAAATCTCGGAATTTCGTGAAAATTAGGAATTTTTCTCGTATTTATTGCCGAGATTTGGATTTCAAACAGCACCACCTCCCGGTCCAAGGCCAGTTTGGATTGGACCAGGGGATGCAGCCGCCCCATCAGCCCCACCTGTTGCCTCTCTGGGTCAAGAATCACCGCTGTCTGACCGGGCTGCAGCGCCGGATGCTGTGCCGGAGCAAACCGGAAATCTTGCAAACGGCCGCTCAATCCGATCAGGGCTTCGAGATCCGCCTTGACGTCGTAGAAATCCGCCGGCCGTGCTTTCGTCCCCCATTGTTCCGCCAAGGCGTCGCCGGAAACGGCCCCTGCAAGGATCCGGCTTTGATCCATACCGTCGGCCCGCGGCACAAAACGCCGGCCCAGTTCAAACAGGCGCATGCGGGTTTGTTGCCGATTCTGGTTGTAGACCATGGTTTGCAACAAACCCGGCCAGAGGCTGGTGCGCATGGCCGCCATGTTGGCGCTGATCGGGTTCGTCAGCATGGCCGGGCGCGTTTGCGGTTCCAGCAGTGCTTGCAGTGCGGGATCAATAAAGCTGTAGGTGATGACTTCCTGGTAGTCCCGATCAACCAGCAGGGCGCGAAGACGGGAATCTTCGATGTGCGTCTCCGGCAGGGAAGGCAGCGACATGGGCGCCTGGGGAAGCCGGCTCGGCAGGGTCTCGTAACCGTGGATGCGCGCCAGTTCTTCAATCAGATCGACTTCCCCGGCAAGGTCAAAACGGTACATCGGCGGCACCACGCGCCAGCCTCCCGCCGTTTTTTTTACGCGCATGCCGAGGCGCTTCATGACCGTCTCCACACGGTTTGCGGCGAACTTAAGACCCAGAACCCGGGGGATGCGCTCCGTGCGCAAAGGAACGGTCACCGGTTTCGGCAGGTGGCGTTTCGCCGTCTGTTCGATCACGGGTCCGGGCTTGCCGCCCGCGATCCGGAGCAGCAAGGCCGTCGCGCGTTGCAGTGCCTCATGCTGTAACGCGGGATCCACGCCGCGTTCGAAACGCTGAGAGGACTCTGTCTGTAAACTCAGTCTCCGCGCCTGCCTCGCGATTGTTTCAGGCCGGAAGAAGGCGCTTTCAAGAAACAGGGAATGCGTGGTTTCGGTTACCGCGGAATCCGCCCCGCCCATGACGCCGGCCAGCGCCAGCGGGCCCTTCTCGTCGGCGATCAATAAATTGTCCGGTTTCATCCGCGCCTTGTTTCCATCCAAAAACATGAGCGCTTCCCCTTTCTTCGCCAGGCGCACCGTGATGCCGCCGGCAAGTTTATCCAGGTCAAAGGCATGCATCGGTTGTCCCAGTTCCAGCATGACATAATTGGTCACGTCCACCACCGGATGGATGCTGCGAAGCCCGCTGCGCCGCAGCCGTTCCTTCATCCATGTCGGCGTTACCGCATGCGGATTGATGTCCTCAATGACGCGTCCGACGTAATGCGGACAATCCTGCGCCGCGCGCAGTGTCACCCGGATTTTGCGCCGGCTCTTGGGAGGTACGTTTTTGATCTTCGGTCTCTTGAGCTTGGCGCCGGTGATCGCCGTCACTTCGCGGGCGATGCCGAGGACACTCAAACAATCGCCGCGGTTGGGTGTGAGGTCGATCTCAAGTGATTTATCGTCGAGGGCAAGGTATGTTTTCAGGGGCGCGCCCACTTTGGCCTTTTTTTCTAATACAAACAGGCCGTCGGAGGAATCCTCCAACCCCAATTCCTGGCCGGAACAAAGCATCCCGCCGGATTTTATGCCCCAAATATCCGATTGACGGACCGTGACCCCATTGGGAAGCCTTGCCCCGGGAAGCGCCAACGGGGCTTTCATCCCAACCTCGGCATTGGCGGCACCGCAGACGACGTTCAACGATTTCGTTTTGCCGATGCGGACGCGACAACATTGCAATCGTTCCGCGGCGGGGTGTGGAACAATGGACAGGATTTCGCCGACCACAACACGACTCAAGTCAGGCGCCACGGGCTCGATTGCACCGACCTCCAAGCCCGCCATGGTCAGCCGGCTTGCCAATGCTTTGGTATCAAGTCGGGGCGACACCCACTCACGCAGCCATTTTTCGCTGATTTTCATGACTCAACAACTCAACGCGAAGACGCAAAAACGCAGAGAGACAAACGAGAGTTTTTTGTAGCTATCATTATTTTTTGCGCCTTTGCGTTGAGTTTTTCTTATCTGAACTGTTGTAGAAACCGCAGGTCGTTTTCATAAAACAATCTTGTATCATCGACGCCGTAGCGCAGCATGGCGAGGCGCTCCACGCCCAACCCGAATGCAAACCCGGTATAGCGTTCAGCATCAATCTTGACGTGGCGAAAGACCGCGGGGTGGACCATGCCGCAGCCGAGCACCTCCAGCCAGCCGGTTTGTTTACACACGCGGCAGCCCTTGGCCCCGCAGATGACGCAACCGATATCCACCTCCGCCGAAGGTTCGGTGAATGGAAAATACGAAGGACGAAAACGCACTTTAAGCTTCATTTCAAAAAAGTGATTCAGAAAATCGATCAAAACGCCCTTCAGGTCAGCGAAGCTGATGGATTCATCCACCATCAGCCCCTCAATCTGGTGGAACATGGGGGTGTGCGTAACGTCGGAATCGCAGCGGTAGACCCTGCCGCTGGCGATAATGCGTAGGGGCGGCTTGTTTTTTTCCATGTAACGGATCTGCACGGGCGATGTATGCGTGCGCAGGAGCGTATGCGAATCAAAATAGAAAGTGTCATGCATCGCCCGTGACGGATGGTCCGGCGGGATATTCAGGGCTTCAAAGTTGTGATAATCGTCTTCGATCTCGGGCCCTTCTGCGACATCAAAACCCATGCGCGTGAACAGTGTTTCCAGGCGCTCAAGCGTGCGCGTGACCGGGTGCAGTCCCCCTAGGCGCACGCCGCGTCCGGGAAGGGTCACGTCCAGCGTTTCACGTTCAAGCAGGCGGTTGCGTTCCGCGGCCTCCAATGCCTGTTTCCGGGCGTGCAATTTTTTCTGTAGTAATTCTTTGGCCTCATTGACCAGCTTGCCGATGCGGGGGCGTTCGTCCGGAGGAAGGCCGCCGAGCAGTTTTAACTGCTCAGTCAGCACGCCCTTTTTACCAAGGTATCTGACTCGAATCTCCTCCACCGCGGCCACGTCGGCGGACGTCGAGATGGCGTCGTCGGCCTCGGATATCAAGTGCGTGAGTCGTTGTTGTACGGAATCTGTCGCGTCGGACACGATACAAACTACCTCATGCTAAATGCAATTTAGAAAAACAACGAAATAGACAGGATTAACAGGATTTACAAGATTAGGTAAATCAAATAAATGTATTTAGAAGTTGTTCTCGTTCGTCCTGTAAATCCTGTCTATAAAAAAATAAAGATTTCTTCCGCGAACAAAAAAGGGAAAGGTCGAAAACCTTTCCCTTTGTAAAACTTATCGACCTAAATACAGCAAGGACGGTTGCCCGGAGATCAGCCCGAGAGCGCTGCCTTGGCTTTATCGGCTAGAGCGGAAAAGGCTTTCTTGTCGCGCACTGCGATATCGGCCAACATTTTCCGGTCGATTTCTATCGCAGCCTTGTTGAGCCCGTTTATGAACCGGCTGTAGCTGAGACCGCTTTCACGCGCGGCGGCATTGATGCGCGCAATCCACAAAGCACGGAATTCGCGCTTACGCACGCGACGGTCGCGGTATGCGTATTGTTCCGCCTTGGCGACGGCCTGCTTGGCAACCCGGATAGTTTTTCGGCGTGCACCATAATAGCCCTTCGCGCGCGACAGGGTTTTTTTATGGCGCGCACTGGAGGTGACTCCGCGTTTTACACGTGGCATCGTTGTCTCCCCCCTTAACTGTGCGGCAACATGCGCGCCACCTGCGCGACATCGGAGCCATGTACCGACGCGCCGCCACGCAGGTGGCGTTTCCGTTTGGTACGTTTCTTGGTAAGAATGTGTCTTAGATGTGAGCGACTGCGTTTAAAGCCGCCACCCGCGGTTTTCTTAAACCGCTTGGCCGCGCCGCGGTTGGTTTTAAGCTTGGGCATCTTTGAATACTCCGCATTCTCACGTCCGGTGGACAGGCACTGCCCACGAAGACGCTACAATATTTATATTGATCAGCCGTATGCCGACTAACGTTTGATGGGGCTGATGATCATCACCATCTGTCTTCCCTCAAGGCGTGGGTGCTGTTCCACGGTTCCGTATTCCTTGAGGTCGTTTTCAACGCGCTGTAGCAACTGAACTCCCAGTTCCTGGTGAGCCATCTCGCGCCCACGAAAACGTAAAGTGACTTTCGCCTTGTCCCCGTTTTCCAGGAAACGTATCAGGTTGCGCAGTTTGACCTGATAATCCCCTACGTCCGTCCCGGGACGGAATTTGATCTCCTTAACTTGTATCTGTTTTTGTTTCTTTTTGGCTGCGTGCTTGCGTTTGCTTTCCTCGTACTGATATTTGCCGTAATTCATGATGCGGCAGACGGGAGGCGAGGCGGTAGGTGAGATCTCTACCAGATCAAGGCCGGCCTCCTCGGCTTTATGCAGGGCCTCCCTTAAAGAAAGGATGCCTATCTGTTGGCCGTCATTGCCGATCACCCTGACCTTCGGTGCGGTAATCCGCCCGTTTATTCGAACCTCTTTGTCTGCCGCGATGTTGCTATTCCTCCAAAATATTAACGCCGCGGCCCGCGATCTCCTTGGTGAGCATTTTGGTGAACGCCTCCGGTGTCATGGCGCCCATATCCTCACCCTTACGCGTGCGCACGGCTAGGGTACCGTCCAGTGCCTCCCTTTGACCTACCACCAATAGATAGGGAATGCGCTGTATTGTGTGTTCGCGGATTTTAAAGCCGATTTTTTCGTTTCTCAAGTCGGATTCGACCCTGAGGCCCTGTTTTTTCAAGGTTTTCTCGATTTTCCGGGCATATTCCTGCTGCTGGTCGGTAATCGTCAGGATAACGGCCTGGACCGGGGCCAGCCAGGCCGGGAAGGCGCCGGCGTATTCTTCGATCAGGATACCGATAAACCGCTCCAACGATCCCAGAATGGCGCGGTGCAGCATCACCGGGACCTGTTTGCTGCCGTCCTCGGCGATGTAGGAAGCGCCGAGCCGGCCGGGCATGGAAAAGTCCACCTGGATTGTGCCGCACTGCCAGATACGTTCAAGACAATCTTTCAGGGAAAAATCGATTTTCGGCCCGTAGAAGGCGCCCTCCCCCGGCTGCAAGTTCCAGGCAAGACCTTTGGCGTTCAATGCGTGCTCCAGGGCATGCTCCGCCTTGGTCCAGATCTCGTCGGAGCCGACCCGGTTCACCGGGCGGGTCGATAACTTGACGATAATGTCTTTGAAACCAAAGTCGGCATAGACGTGATACAACAGGTCAATGAAGGCCGACACCTCGGCTTGGATCTGATTCTCGGTGCAAAATATATGGGCGTCATCCTGCACAAAATGGCGCAGACGCATCAGGCCATGCAGGGTGCCGGACGGCTCGTTGCGGTGACAGGAACCGAACTCCGCCATGCGCAGCGGCAGATCGCGATAGCTCTTCAGACCCTGATTGTAGATTTGTACGTGGCACGGGCAGTTCATCGGTTTGACGGCATACAGCCGTTTCTCCGACTCGGTGATGAACATCTCGTCATGGAACTTGTCCCAGTGGCCGGATTTTTCCCACAGTGAGCGATCCACCATTTGCGGCGTGTGCACCTCCAGGTATCCATGCTCCCGTAACAGCGCGCGGATATAGTGAACAATCTGTTGATAAACGCGCCAGCCGCGGTCATGCCAGAACACCATGCCCGGCGCCTCTTCCTGAGTATGGAACAGGTCGAGCCGGCGTCCGAGTTTGCGATGATCCCGCTTTTCGGCTTCTTCCAGGCGATGCAAATAGGCGGTAAGCGCCTTTTTATCCGGCCAAGCGGTGCCGTAAATGCGCGCGAGCATCTCGTTTTTGGAATCGCCGCGCCAGTAGGCGCCCGCCACCTTCATGAGTTTAAATACCTTGAGCTTGCCGGTGTTGGGCACATGCGGCCCACGGCACAGGTCGACGAAGTCGCCCTGGCGATAGAGCGAGACCTCCTCCTCGACGGGAATCGCTTCAATGATTTGGGCCTTGTATTCTTCACCCTGTTCGCGAAAAAACCGGATCGCCTCCTCGCGGGGCATGACCGTACGCTCGACCGGGTAGTCCCGCTTGCTGATTTCATGCATGCGTTTTTCGATTGCTTGAAGATCGTCTTCGGTGAATCCCCGCGAGTAGGCAAAATCATAGTAGAAGCCGTTCTCAATAACCGGGCCGATGGTCACCTGAGCCTCGGGAAACAGCTCTTTGACCGCCTGCGCCAGCAGATGCGCCGTGGAATGGCGGAGTATTTCCAGTCCCTCGGGGTCCCGGTCAGTAATGATGGCCACCGAGGCGTCCCGCTCAAGGCGAAAAGACGTATCGACCAGCCTGCCGTTCACCCGGCCCGCCAGCGCGCTTTTGGCCAGCCCCGGGCCGATATCCGCGGCGATTTCCGCGATAGTTAGTGGTTTAGGATAATTACGACGACTGCCGTCAGGCAGAGTGATTGTTGGCATGTCCGGCTCTTTGCGTCAGTGGCGGCCGCTACGAATGGCCGCGTAACAGGTTTTTCACGAATATCCTCTCATCCGTTAGGGCGTAAAACTGGTAGGCGCGAGTGGGATCGAACCACCGACCACTACCATGTCAAGATAGTGCTCTACCACTGAGCTACGCGCCTGAAAACAGGCGCGAAAAATAGCATAACTCAGCGATTGCCAACAAGTTTTTAGAAGGGTCGTTTATCTTTTGGATGTAGGCGCTTCTTGTCTCAACCCTCTCGCCAGCGCCTTATTCTGCTGATCCAGATATTTCAGCCACAGCGGAATGGCGTCTTCGTACGGCACGGTGCCCACGTTGCGCATGATCTGCTTGCCCTCTTCGCTCATGACAAAGTAGCGGAACTTCTTCACTTCCGGATCGGTATTTTGCATGTGTACCGCCAGATAGAGCGGGCGATACAACAGATAGGAACCGTTTTTAATATTCTCGTAACTCGGTTCCTTGCCCTCCAGCTTGAGGAGTTTGACCTTGCGCCGTTTGGCGCTGCTGATACCGCTGATCCCGATCCCATTAATATTCTTTTGAATACCCTTTTCCAGAGGTCCTGATGACTTGACGACGTACTTGGCGACGAACTCTTGGGCATAGTTGCTGAATATCAACTCGCGCAGCGTCCGGCCGACACCGGAGATCTTGCCGCGACGGACATAGAGCTCGATCGGGGCATCGTTTCCGCCCAGCTGTTTCCAGTTGGTGATTTTGCCCGTGTAGATCGCCCGCACCTGGTCCATGGTGACGTTGTCCACCGGGTTATCCGGATGCACCAGAACCACCAGCGCGTCCCAGGCCACCGGTGTCAGCTGCACCCGCCGCTCTTTCGCGAGCGTGGTCAGGGTGGTCGGATCTTCGATAAGGTGCCGACAGGTGCCCCCTAAATCGACTTTACGCGCCGCCACTTGACGGATTCCCTTGGTCGCTCCACCCCCTTGCAGAGTGATTTCCACCCCGGTTTTCTTTTTGTAGGCGGCCGCCATTTCCGTCATGAAGGCCTTTTTGGAGATACCGCAACCGGCCCAGGTGAGTTTCTTTTCCGCGGCCTGGACACCGAAACCGGAAAACAGGAGTAGGTTCGCCGCGACACCCGTCGCTGCAATTAACTTAATAAATTGCCTCATAAAGCACCTCTACCCTTCAGATTTAACTGATCTAAGTTATGGTCCACCTTTGCGGCCGGCCTTAACCAGCAATTAGGAAACCTCTCCCTCGTTATTGTCAGTATATACCGTATTTTCGGGAGCGCCGGAGAAACACGCCCCCGTTTTGATGGGACTACGAAGACAACCCAACAATAGCAGAACCCTTGCAATTTCCAGGCCATTTCAGCGATGCATGCCCCCACGAGCCAAGCCAAAATTATGCTCCCGCAAGGCATGAATCTTGTCGCGCAGGGCCGCCGCCTGCTCAAACTCAAGATTTCGCGCGTGCCGGTGCATTGCTTTCTCCAGCCGGTTTAGCAGCTTCGCCAAGGCATCAGGGGCCATGGCCTCGTAGGTTTCCGCCTCTTCGGCCGCCATCAGGAATTCACGCTTTCCCCTGCGCGAGGACTTGGCGCGAGGACCGGGTTGCACCCCGTCAATCATTTCCTTCACGGCTTTGACAATGCCCTTCGGCGTGATGCCGTGCGTCTGGTTGTGGGCCAATTGTTTGCGGCGACGCCTCTCGGTCTCGTCGATGGCCGTACGCATCGATTCCGTGACGTGACCGGCATAAAGAATCGCCTTGCCGTGAATGTGGCGCGCCGCCCGGCCGATGGTCTGGATCAACGAACGGGCGGAACGCAGGAAACCTTCCTTGTCGGCATCGAGGATGGCCACCAGTGAGACCTCGGGAAGATCCAGTCCCTCGCGCAGCAGATTGATACCGACCAGCACGTCAAAAACGCCCGCCCGCAGGTCGCGAATGATTTCCGCGCGCTCGACGGTATCGATGTCGGAATGCAGGTAACGCACCCGCACGTTGTGTTCGTGGAAATACTCGGTCAGGTCCTCGGCCATGCGTTTGGTGAGCGTCGTGACGAGCACGCGTTCATCGGCCGCCGTGCGGCGCCGGATCTCCGACAGCAGATCATCCACTTGGGCATCAACCGGCCTGACCTCGACTTCCGGGTCCACCAGCCCGGTCGGACGCACAACCTGGTCGATGATGGTCTTGGTGCGCGCGGCCTCGTACGGCCCCGGCGTCGCCGATACGAAAATGGTTTGCGGCATCAGACGCTCGAACTCGTCAAAACGCAAGGGGCGGTTGTCGAGCGCCGACGGCAGCCGGAAGCCGTACTCCACCAAGGTTTCCTTGCGTGACCGGTCGCCGCGGTACATGCCCCCAAGCTGGGGGATGGTCACATGGCTTTCATCGATTACCAACAGCGCGTTTTCCGGCAAATAATCGATCAGGGTGGGCGGCGGCTCGCCGGGCGCGCGCCCTGAGAGATAACGTGAATAGTTTTCAATACCGGTGCAGTAGCCGAGTTCACGCATCATTTCGAGATCGTAAAGGGTGCGGCTCTCCAGACGCTGCGCCTCGACGAGTTTGTTCTGATCGCGCAATTCCGACAGCCGTTCCTGTAACTCCACTTTAATCTGCTCAATGGCATGCAAGATGGTTTCACGCGGCGTCACGTAATGGGTTTTGGGGTAAATCGTGGTCCGAATCAGGCGATTGACCACCTCGCCGGTTAAAGGGTCGAACTCCGCCAGGCTTTCAATGTCGTCGCCGAAGAGTTCCACACGTACGGCCAGGCGCTCCGATTCCGCGGGAAAGATGTCGATCACGTCGCCGTGCACGCGGAAGGTCCCGCGGCGCAATTCAAAGTCATTGCGCGTGTACTGGATTTCGGCGAGTCGTTTGAGTATTGCGCGCTGCTCCAGCGTCGCGCCGCGGCGCAGGTGAAGAATCATGCCGTGATAGGCAGACGGGTCCCCCAGGCCGTAAATGGAAGAGACAGTGGCGACAATAATGGTGTCGGGGCGTTCCAGCAGGGCCTTGGTGGCCGACAGGCGCATCTGCTCGATGTGCTCGTTGATCGAGGCGTCCTTTTCTATATAGGTATCCGACGCCGGCACGTAGGCCTCGGGCTGATAGTAGTCGTAATACGACACGAAGTATTCCACCGCGTTTTTTGGAAAAAAATCGCGCATTTCGGAATACAGTTGCGCGGCAAGTGTCTTGTTCGGCGCCAGAACCAAGGCCGGGCGCTGTACGCGCTCGATGACCTTGGCGATGGTGAAGGTCTTACCGGAGCCGGTGACACCCAGCAGCGTTTGACAGGCTTCACCGCTTTCAAGACCGGATACCAGCGCGTCAATCGCCTGGGGCTGGTCGCCGGCGGGCGAAAAGGAACTGACAAGTTGAAACGGATGGTCCATACCCTATCGTTTTTCACAAAAGTTACAGGTATATTACCTCAATTTTTATAAACTCTTTTGTGAACGAGGCATCCTTGTCCGAGATTCATTTATCCGACCGCGTAAGCCGTATCAAACCCTCCCCGACTCTTGCTGTGACTATTCGCGCCAAGGAGTTGAAGGCGCAAGGCAAAGACGTAATCGGCCTGGGTGCGGGCGAGCCCGATTTCGACACGCCCGATCATATTAAAAAGGCGGCGATCCAGGCCATTCAGGATGGATTTACCAAATACACCGCCGTGGACGGCACGCCCGGTCTGAAGCAGGCGATCGTGACCAAATTCAGGCGTGACAACGGCCTGGAATACACGTCGGACCAGATATTGGTCTCCGTCGGCGGCAAACACAGTTTTTTCAACCTGGCGCAGGCGCTCCTGGAAAGCGGGGACGAGGTCATTATCCCGGCGCCCTATTGGGTGTCGTATCCGGATATGGTTCTGCTTGCCGACGCGACGCCGATCATCATCTCGGCGGGCATCGAGCGGGCCTTCAAGATACGTCCTGAACAATTGGATCGGGCGATTACCAAAAAGACGAAGCTTGTGGTCATCAACAGCCCCTCCAACCCCACCGGCGGCGCCTATACCCGCGCAGAACTTGAGGCCATCGGCGAAGTATTGCGCTCGCATCCGCAGGTGTTGATTGCCACGGATGACATGTACGAGCATATACTCTGGTCGGACGAGCCTTTCAGTAATATCGTCAATGCCTGCCCGGATCTCAAGGAGCGAACCATTGTGCTAAACGGCGTGTCTAAGGCTTACGCCATGACGGGATGGCGCATCGGTTATGCCGCCGGGCCCAAGCCCTTAATCGCCGCGATGAAAAAGATTCAGTCGCAAAGTACGTCCAACCCGACTTCCATCGCCCAGGCGGCGGCGGAGGCGGCGTTAAACGGCGACCCGCAATGCATGACGCCCATGGTGCGGGCCTTTAAGGAGCGGCATGACTATGTGGTGATACGTCTTAATCAACTCCAAGGCGTGCACTGCTTGGCGTCCCAGGGTACGTTTTACGCGTTTCCCGATTTCAGCGGCGCGATTTCAAAATTAAACGACGTCCATAATGATGTAGAAATGGCGGAATACATTCTCGACAAGGCCGGTGTTGCCCTGGTACCGGGATCGGCGTTCGGCGCCGAGGGCTATATGCGTCTTTCTTACGCCACGTCCATGAACGTTCTCGAATCCGCCATGGACCGTCTGGAAAAGTTGCTGGGTAAAGACTCGCGGTGAAACATTTCCTTCAGCGGTACGCGCCGATCATGGTTCTTGGCAGTGCATTGCTGACGGCATTGTGGGTGTCTACCAGCGCTTTTGCGGACCTGGATATCTTGGATATCAATGAGGGAGAGTTGCAATTTTTGACCAAGCCTCCGGCACAGCCTCTTCATTTACAAAGCATGCACGTCACCATCGGCGAAGAATCTTTCAAGACCGGATGGGTTGAAGTAAAACAGTGTCACTACAACTTGGACAAGGTGGGCGCAATGCAAGTCGTTTTCCGCGAGGACCGGGTGCGCGATCTTCAGATCCTTCAGGCGGAAAACATCGGCCGCGCTTGGGTGGAAGGGGCCAGCGTACAATTAACCGATGTCGACACGAATGCCGTACTTTGTATTTTGAGCGAGAATCGTTCACTGCGGCGTAATTCGCTGGGCGACGGCTACGAGTGGCACGGTGGTCCGTACATGCGCCGTTTTCTCGACGGTTTTTTCCCTATGAAAATAAAAATCGCCATTGATTATCCGACAGATCATCTAATGTTACAAACCATCGAGCCGGCTCCCCTGAGGCTTAAGGCCGTTGCTCAACCTGGCCATATCCGCATGGACGCATTGTTTGAAGGGCGCCTGGATGTTGTTGTGCGGTTTATCACAAGCCACGTCACTCCCGGAATCGGTTGGCAGTAATAGCTTAAATAAATACAAATCCATGCCCCTGCCGAATCTGCTTCCGTGTTGTCTTGAACCACTGATTGAGCATGGCATAATAAGAAAGTTAAGGAAGCATCCATTTCCTTAAAGCAAAAACAACAATGAACCGATCACGGTTCAACGGGAAGCGGTCAGGGAGGATCGGGCGTGGGAATCACATCACCCTTTCTTTATTATCGCCGGCTTTGGCGACGGACGGTATATTCGTCCGTTAAAAATCGCCGGGTTTATTCGAAACAGGCCGGTTTTAATCTCTACGAGCTAATGATTACATTGACGGTTGTCGGCACCCTCACCACGGCGGCCGTCGGAATGCAGGGATTGCTTCAGGATAGCCGTTTGGCGGCTCAAGTGAATCAACTTCTGGGCCATTTGCATCTTGTGCGCAGTGAAGCCATTAAACGTGGCGCTATGGTAACCCTGTGCAAAAGTGCAAACGGTACTAACTGCACTCCCGATTCCGCCTGGCATGAAGGGTGGATTATTTTCGCGGACCCGAACGGGAATCGCGCCGTGGATACGGGTGAAACGATTATTCGTGTTCAACAAAGACTGGATGAAGGCAACACGCTTAAGTTCCGCGCGTCACTTGGACAAAACAACGATGTCACCTACCGGCCAACCGGATTTTCAGAAAAAAACGGCACGTTTACGTTTTGTGATACGCGCGGGTCGTTCAAGGCCAGAGCCGTTATTCTGTATCGAACCGGCCGCCCGCGCGTTTCAACAAAAAGCGCCTCGGGTGGTTCGCTGAATTGCTCCTGACAAATGGCCCCTGCCTTGACCCTGTGCGCCCCCGGCCAGTACACTACGCGCCCTCCTACCCTTCCCCGGTAGCTCAGTTGGTAGAGCAGGTGGCTGTTAACCACCGGGTCGGCGGTTCGAGTCCGTCCCGGGGAGCCAGTTTAAATCAGGGCCGTTTTTGACGGCCCTTTATATTTCCGGGCTGCGTGGTCGGCGTATTCAGCGAATTTTAACGGCGTCGAGGCTGATCACAGGTTCGTCGCCCACCACCTCGGCGTCATGTTCCGCACCGCGCGGAACTACCAATGTATCCCCGGCCTCTAATATGACCGTATGCCCTTGCATCGTCATGCGAAAGCGGCCGGAGAGCACGGCGTCGATTTTATCCACATCGTGCGTGTGGGGAGGAAAATAGGTGCCCGGCGGATACACGTAACGCGTCACCACGTAACCGCGCGCTTCGAGCCGACGGCGCAACGCTTCCTCGCTCAACGGGCCCTCGCGATTTGTATCCCAATGTTCAACGTGCATGGGCCATTAACATATCAGGCCGGGCCTTTGCTTGCATCTCTTTCTCCAGGCTTGATAATGAATTCCTGAATTACCCCTATCAATCAAGGAGGTCCTCATGGTTGGAAAAAAGAATATTGTATTTGGATTTATTTATCTGGTGCTGACGGCGGCTCTCGGACCGGTGATGATCATCCAATACTACGACGGTGTGGCAAGCGCCGAGTCGGTGAGGCAGGACAAGGTCGGCGCGCTGCAACAGGCGGTCACGGACGGTTTTGAGGTGGACCTGGAACCGATGAAACCGGTAGACATCGCCAAAACCAATTCACACGCGATCCTGGCTCTATCGGCGCGCCTGAACAGCCGCGGTCGCATCGAAGAAATCAAGGGCGGGCCCCACAGTCACGGTAACCTTGAGGCCCTGCTGAATATCGTAGTCGGAATCCTGCTGGCGTTTTTGGCGGTGCCGGTAATATTCAAACAAATAATCAGTTGGGTGTTCATCGCCGGCGCCCTGCTACACTCCGGTTTGCTGTATCTGGCGGTCGGTTTGGAATTCCCGTGGGCGGTAACTCTGCTGGGAAGTGGATTTAGTTATATCGGTCCCGGCTTGCTTCTTATCGGCCTGCTCCTCGCCGGGGTCGCCTCGTTTATGGGTTTCAGAGGGGTGGTCGTCAAAGATTCACTTTAAAATGGACGGGCTAACCGCTCTCCAGGGCGACAAATGCCACGGCGTGATCGGTCTCGTCCGCGAGGCTCACGTGCGCGACGGTGATCCTGTTATTTTTGATAAAGCGCGATGCCTGGCCTTTGAAGTCAAGCGACGGTTTACCGTTTGCGTCATGCGTCACTCCAATATGAGTTAGATGTAAGCCGTTCGCGAACCCCGTGCCCATGGCTTTGGCGGCCGCTTCCTTGGCGGCGAAGCGCCGCGCAAGAAAATGCGCCTTGTTGGCGTTTTGGTGAAACTCTTTGAGTTCCGCTTTCGTCAGTACGCGTTCGGCGAACTTGTCTCCAAAACGTTCGAGGTCCCGTTGCATGCGTGAGACGCGGACGATGTCGGTGCCGATCCCGAAAATCATGATTCCGCCGCCTCGATCATCAGCCGCCTCATCTCCCTCACGGCCTCACCCAATCCGGTAAACACCGCGCGCGCCACGATCGCGTGGCCGATATTCAGCTCCGAGACGCCCGGAATGGCGGCGATGGCCTGCACATTGTGATAGTGCAGGCCGTGACCGGCGTTGACTTGCAGATGCAGATCCAGTCCTTGTTGTACCGCCTGCTCGACACGCACCAATTCCTCGCGTTGCTGTTTGTCGCTTGATGCGTCCGCGTAACGACCGGTATGGATTTCAATTACCGGGGCGCCGACTTCCGCGGCCGCCTCGATCTGTGCGGGGTCGGCATCGATGAAGAGCGACACGCGCACGCCCGCTCCGGCGAGCCGGGCGCAGATTTCAGCCATCTTCCGGCGTTGGCCGGCGACGTCGAGCCCGCCTTCGGTCGTCAGTTCCTGGCGCCGTTCAGGGACCAGGCAGCAGTCTTCCGGACACATGCGTTCGGCAAAGGCAACCATCTCATCGGTCGGCGCCATTTCCAGGTTCATGCGCGTCTGGATGACCTGTTTCAGGATCTCCACGTCCCGCTCCTGGATGTGGCGGCGGTCTTCCCGTAAATGGAGCGTCACGGCATCGGCGCCTGCCTGTTCCGCCTCAATGGCGGCCTGCACCGGATCCGGATAGCGCGTGCGGCGCGCCTGGCGCAGCGTGGCGATGTGGTCAATGTTCACACCGAGCCTGATCATGTGTTTACTTTTCGCTCAATGCCGGCAACGGTCGGCGCGGTTGTCGCGTAAAACAACCGGCGGCTGTATAACGGTTTATCTCCCAGGTGCCGCGTTAATATTGTACGCATGAGATTTTTTGCTTCCCGCAGTGTCGTCAGATCGTCCAGTGTTTCATTCGCCAGCGCCAACAGGCTTGCCCCACGCAGTCTGATACCTTTGTGACGCGTATTCAGATCAGGATTGGCGACCCTCACCGGTCCCCGTTCGGGAATATAATCGTATAAAGCGTCCGCACGGATCGCCGAATTGTCCCCGATGTCATGATCCAAGACCAGGCCGTAGCCTATCTCCCGCAGCAAGTGCTTCTCAAAAACACGCAGAATTGCTTCATTCGTTTTGTCAGCACGCAAAGCGGACAGAGACGATCGATAGCATGTATATAATGCCTCATGCGGATCATGCCGGTGTAACAAACGCATGAGCAGTTCGTTCATGTAGAAGCCGCAATACAGGGCTTGCCGATCAATGGCAAAATCGGGGCCTTCCGTCTCTGCACCCGTCAGCACGGCAAGCTCGCCCCGCCCGCTCCAGCCGATCAACAGCGGTTGAAAAGGTCTGAGAATGCCTTGTAGCCGGCTGCGGGGGCGACGCGCGCCCTTGGCAATCAGGCCGATACGTCCGTAATTGGGCGTAAAGGCATCGAGCAGCAGGCTGGTTTCGCTGTAATGGCGTTGGTGTAGAATAAAAGCCGGCTGTTGCTGTACGCGCACGCTCAGTCCTCCTCGCTGTAACCGAGACTGTGTAATGCCCGTGCGTTATCCGACCAACCTTTGCGCACCTTGACCCATAATTCCAGATGGACTTTTGAACCGAACAGTTCCTGCATGGCCGACCGTGCGCGTTGCCCGATAAGTTTCAGGCGCGCGCCCTGCTTGCCGATCAGGATCGCTTTTTGGCCTTCTTTTTCGACCCAGATTGTGGCATTGATGCGAACCAGATCCTTGGTGCGCTGAAACTGCTCCACTGCCACCGCGGCGGCATAAGGGATTTCCTGCCCAAAGCCTCGAAAGACTTGTTCGCGCACCAGTTCCGCCGCGAGAAAACGTTCGCTGCGGTCGGTAAGGTGGTCCGGGGGATAAATCGGCGGCTGCTCCGGCAGATGCGCGTAAATTGCGTTTTCCAAGCCATCAAGATTCACGCCGGTTTTGGCCGATATCGGGATCACTGCGGCAAAATCCATCTTTTTCATCGACTGCTCAATGAGCGGAAGCAGTTTGCTTTTATCCTTGAGCTTATCGATCTTATTAATCGCCAGAATCACCGGACAAGGTTGGTCGCGCACCAACGACAGCACGACTTTGTCTTCCAGGCGCCATCCGTGTGCCGTAATAATCAACACAATGCAGTCCACCCCCTCGACGCTTCCACGACTGACCCGGCCCATATGGCGGTTAATCCGTTTAGCTCCCTCTGTCTGTAATCCAGGTGTATCGATATAGACAATCTGGGCGTGGTCGCCGGTTTTAATCCCCAAAATGCGATGGCGCGTCGTTTGTGGCCTCGGTGATGTGATGCTGATTTTACCGCCCACCAGACGATTCAGCAGTGTTGATTTTCCTACATTCGGCCGCCCAATCAACGTAACGAGGCCGCTGCGGTGGCGTGATGACATTAATGGTTGGTTGGCACATTCCCCCGCGGGGGTTGGGCGCCCGAGGAGGGAGAAGAAAGCATTTTCAACGCGCGCGCCGCAGCCTGTTGCTCGGCGGTACGCCGGGAGCTGCCCTCGCCGCGCACGGCGGACGCCAGCGGGGCCACGCGACATTCCACCACAAACATCTGGTTGTGGGGCTCGCCTATAATCTCAAGCACATTATAGATAGGTGTTGGAAATGATTGTTTTTGAAGAATTTCTTGTAGCTGCGTCTTGGGGTCTTTGGGGATGGCCTCCGGATTGAGTTGAGCCAGCGCCTCTCGGTAGAGTTGCAGAATGACAGGGGCGGCTTTGTGGATACCTCCATCCTTGTAGACGGCGCCGAGCACGGCTTCGAGAGAATCCGCCAGAATCGAGTCGCGTTCAAAGCCGCCGCTTTTTAATTCCCCGCTGCCCAGTGTCAGGAGTTCTCCCAGCCCCAATCCGCGGGCCAGCGCGGCCAGGGATTCCTTTTTCACCAGACTGGCGCGCAAACGGGTCAGGTCGCCTTCGGAGAGCGCGGGATAACGATCGTAGAGTTCGGCGGAAATCACGAAGTTCAGAACGCTGTCGCCCAGGAATTCGAGCCGCTCGTAATTATTTTTGCTCTTGCTGCGGTGCGTCAAGGCGCGTTCAAGTTGGGTCGGGTCCGTAAACGTGTAATTCAATCTCCGACAGAATTCCGCGTGCACCTTATTCAATCGCGCTCACCTCTCTGGCATGATCAAACTCCAATAATGCCGAGATGTTAAAAGCCATGGGTACGATCACCTCATAAGTGATGCGGATTACTTTGGTCCGGCCTCTGCTTTCTACAGAGAAATCTTGGGATAAATTAACGTGGTCGACCATGTCGATATCAAACCGCTTGTATAACGCTTCTCTAATTTCCGCCTTGGCCATTGAGGCGATGTTCTGGTCTCGCGCCGTGCTTTCGAGCGCGCTTTTTACCTTGAGATCGTTCATGTAGGGGGGGAGCAGCTTGAAAAACAAAAATAATACAAATGCAAGCACCGCGAGCACAAACATCAGCCCCCATATTGTCATCCCTCGTTGTTGATTTATGCATCGCATCGTCTTGACCCTAAATTAAAAAATATCATCAGTGAATAGTGTTTCCGATTCGGCTCCAGATGATACGCTTCCAGAACCACACGTCTTGTCCGTTCATGTTCCAACTGAACCAGATCAAAAAGGCCTTTCCAACCAGATTGTCATCCGGAACAAACCCCCAATAGCGGCTGTCATTGCTGTGGTCGCGATTATCACCCATCACGAAGTACTGACCTTCGGGCACAACGAATTCCGTCTGCGCATAGTCCGGTCTGTCTGAGACTAGGATATCGTGTTTAACGCCATCAAGCAGCTCCGTATAGCGCAACATACTATTTACTCCATTATCAGATCGCGGATAAACATAAGGACTGCCGCCCGTCTGTTCCATAAATTTACCGTTGATATAAACCTTTTTATCTTTATATACAACATGATCGCCTGGAACGCCAACCACGCGCTTTATGTAGTTAATGGAGGTATCGCCGGGAAAACGGAACACCACCACATCTCCTCGTTTGGGTGTACCGACATCGATTATTTTGTAATTTAAGACGGGCAATCGTGCGCCGTAAGCGAACTTGTTAACCAGAATGAAATCACCGATAAACAGGCTGGGCAGCATCGAACCGGATGGAATGCGAAAGGGTTCCACCAGGAAAGAACGCAGCAAAAAGACGATCAGTATTACAGGAAAAAAGGCGCGCGCATATTCAACCAATATCGGTTCTTTACGGGCCTTGGCAATCGCTTCCTTTTTGTCGCCGGCCTGCGTCATTTCCTGTGCGGCGCGCCGGCGCGCCGGCGCCCACAGCCAGCGATCAACGCCCCATATAAGACCGGTGGCCAATACCAACAAGAACAGAATCAGGGAAAAATCCATGGCGTTACTTCTCGTTAACCTGGAGAACCGCAAGAAAGGCTTCTTGCGGTATCTCTACGGAGCCAAGTTGTTTCATGCGTTTTTTTCCCTCTTTTTGTTTCTCAAGCAGTTTTCGTTTTCGCGTTACGTCACCGCCGTAACACTTGGCCGTAACATTTTTACGCAGTGCCTTTACCGTTTCACGCGCAATGATTTTTGATCCGATCGCCGCCTGAATGGCAACGTCGAACATCTGTCGGGGAATCAATTCCCGTAGTTTTTTGGTCAGCTCCCTCCCTCGATACTGGCTCTGTTCCCGGTGAACAATAACCGACAGCGCATCCACTTTATCGCCATTGATTAGTACGTCAAGCTTGCACAGATTCGAGGAGCGAAATCCCAGAAAGTCGTAATCAAGGGATGCGTAGCCGCGACTGATGGATTTGAGTCTGTCGAAGAAATCCAGAACGACTTCGCTAAGCGGCAATTCGTATGTCAACATCGCCTGACGGCCGTGGTAAAGCAGTCCTTTCTGTATTCCGCGCTTTTCCACACACAACCCAATTACACCGCCGACGTATTCCTGCGGCACAAGTATCGTGGCGGTGATGATCGGTTCGCGGATTTCAGCGATGGCGGAAGGATCCGGCAGCTTCGCCGGATTTTCAACCTGAACCACCCGGCCCTTGTTCGTCAAAACCTCATACACCACGGTCGGGGCCGTTGTGATCAGGCTCAGATTATACTCGCGCTCCAAGCGTTCCTGGATGATTTCCATATGCAGCATGCCCAGAAAGCCGCAACGAAAACCGAATCCCAACGCCTGCGATGTCTCCGGCTCATAGCGCAGTGAGGCGTCGTTCAGACACAATTTGCCCAGAGCGTCACGGAACGCATCGTAGTCGGCCGAGTCCACCGGATACAGGCCCGCGAAAACCCGGGGCTTGATTTCCTTGAAACCGGGCAAGGGCTCCCCGGCCGGCCGGCCGGCGAGGGTGATGGTATCGCCGACGCGCGCATCGCGGATATCCTTGATACCGGCTATTACATAGCCGACTTCGCCGGCGTTGAGCCCGGAGACCGGTTTTCTTTTGGGGGTGAATACGCCTAGCTGTTCGATTACGCATTCATGCCCGGTTGCCATGAGGCGAATTTTGTCCTTTAGTTTAAGCTTGCCTTGCATCACCCGAATCAATGAAATTGTCCCCAAGTAGTTATCAAACCAGGAGTCGATAATCAGTGCCTTCAGGGGCGCTTCGGTATCCCCCCTCGGGGGCGGCACGTGTTCAATGATCGCCTCCAGTGTTTCGGCGACGCCTTCCCCCGTTTTGGCGCTTGCCCGGATCGCGTGCTCGGCGCTGATGCCGATAATATCTTCGATTTCTTTGATAACCCGTGATGGGTCGGCGGACGGCAGGTCAACTTTATTCAATACCGGCAGGATCGTGAGATTGAGTTCCGAGGCCGTGTAACAATTGGCCACGGTCTGCGCCTGAACGCCCTGCGAGGCGTCCACCACCAACACAGCGCCCTCGCACGCCGTAAGCGAACGGGATACTTCGTAAGAGAAGTCCACATGGCCCGGGGTATCGATCATGTTTAACCGATAGGTCCGGCCATCACGCGCCGTGTAGTTCAGCGCAACGCTCTGGGCCTTGATGGTAATCCCGCGCTCGCGTTCCAGCTCCATGGAGTCCAACACCTGATTTTGCATCTCACGCGCCTCCAGCGCGCCGCAAAGCTGGATAAACCGATCCGCGAGCGTGGATTTACCGTGGTCGATGTGCGCAATAATGGAGAAGTTTCTGATTTGTGCCTGGTTTCCACTGCTCATATATACATACCGCCCAAGGTCGACTTTATCGCAAGCGACGAGGGTTGCCGCACTGTGCCACGAAAAAAGGCGCCGCTGGCGCCTTTTGCATCCTCAGCTCCGCTAAACGGTACGCTCATGTACCGCTTATCGACCTTCGTTTGTCCGGTTACAGCTTCCAACTAATTAACCTAAGCATACTTCATTTAAGGGTTTCCATAAACAATCAAACAACCGGCGCCCTCACCCGTCGATTCTTAAGGCGAGAAACATCGCCACCGCGCCCCGGCGAATCCGTAAAACCGCCGCGCTGCCTTTGGGCGCATGCGCCATCAGGCGATGGAAGCCGGGGACGTCTTTCACGCGCTTGCCGTCGACCTCAAGGATCACATCCCCAGGGCGCAGGCCGGCATTCCGCGCCGGTCCGGCTCTAACGCCCTTGACGTTTATGCCGTACTCGAGATCCTGGCGTTTGCGCTGAAAAGGCCCGAGCTCACCCAGCACCAAGCCCAATCGACCGCCCTGTTCACTTTCCCGTGACGCGGGCGGAGGTGCCGGCGGATCTTCTTTCAGTTCACCGACCGCCAATACCACTGTCTGGACGCCCCGGTTGCGGCGAAATACCTTAAGCCTGACGCGTTTTCCCGGTGGCGTCATCCCCACCAACGGGGGGAGATCGGATGAGCGCTTGATTGATTGAGAATTATATTCAAGCACGATATCCCCGCTTCTCAACGCCGACCTGGCCGCCGGCCCAGTGGGCAAAATGTCGGCAATCAAGGCGCCCCTCGGCCTGTCCATGCCATAGGCCGCGGCGAGGTCCCGCGTGACTTCCTGGAGGCTTACCCCAAGCCAACCGCGACGGACGTACCCGTCGTTTTTAAACTGCTGGACAATCCGCATCGCAACGTCAATCGGAATTGCGAAGGACACGCCCATAAACCCCCCGGTACGGCTGTAGATCTGTGAGTTGACGCCCACCACTTCGCCCTTAAGATTAAACAACGGCCCGCCGGAATTACCGGGATTGATCGCCACGTCCGTCTGAATAAACGGAGTATAGTTTTCGTTCGGCAGGCTGCGACCCTTGGCGGAAACGATGCCCGAGGTGGCGGAACTGTCAAAACCAAACGGCGAACCGATCGCCAGAACCCACTCACCAACTTGCAATTTAGCGGGGTCGCCAATGACGACGCTGGGCAGGCCAGTTGCATCAATTTTCAATAATGCGATATCGCTGCGCCGATCGGAGCCCACGAGCCTGGCGCTGAATTCCCGGCGATCGGTAAGTCGGACGATGATTTCGCTTGCGCCCTCAACGACGTGGGCGCATGTCAGGATATAACCGTCCTGGGAAATAATAAAACCGGAACCCAGCGAGCTTCCATCCAAGTAGTCGGGCGTTCCCTCACCGAAATAATGCCGGAAGAAGTCATTAAAGGGACGATCGTCGGGGAGGTTCGGCGCCTCCTCCCCCCACACGAAAGGTGCGCGCTTGATGCGCTGGGTCGTGCTGATATTGACCACGGAGACGCCCTGTTTTTCCACAAGCCGGGTGAATTCCGGCATGCTGCGCGGTGCAGCGTGAACGGACGCAACAAACGCTAGAAAGAGAAGACCGAACCTGAATAACGGCATCACCCAGGAAGCCTCAGTATGGACGCTTATATAAATTCTAGCCCGCGAGGCTCAACGCTCAATAACAACCGAATTTCCGATGAGCGCAACGGTTTTGGCGGGAACTTCCCCAACAACCGTAACTTGATGACCGTTGACGTGGGTTCCAAAGGCATTGACAGCGCCCATTCGGCTTGGGCCCAGTATGCCGATCTTGGCGTCTTTTTCCCGCTTTTCGATAAACACGGATACCGCGGCCAAACCGTCCGAATATACGAACTGTTCAGCCGTTTTATTGCGCATCGGCACTTTCCGCGTTGTCTGCATGGACAGCTTAAAACCTTTGGGCAGGCGGGTGGCGGTCAGACGGTGTTTCGAGTTCTTGCGCGCCTGATATCCGTTATTTCGATACCAAACCATGTTTTTATTCACGGACTGCGGTTCAAGCGCGGACGCTGGAATGTCGGCGCCTATATTGATATGGGTAAACATGAATTGTTCAATAATTTTCCCCTTGCTGTCCATCAGATCAGCCTTTAGTAGCAAACCCGTTTCCCGGTCGGCCCATAACTGATAACCATAGCGATAGGCATCGCGTGGTTTGATGATTATCCGCTGCACCTGTCGCCCGGCCACGCGCCCCTGTTTGCCGAGACGGATCTCATAGTTGTCGTCAAGGCCCCGCAATCGCGCGGGAAGAATGGTGGGAAAGCTTTTTGCTTCCGTTTTGCGGTGTTCTACAACGACCGAATTTTCATCGGGTAAGTAACACAGTACCTCGCGGTCATTACGGATAATTTCCCGCGCCGCGCCGTTCAGCGACACCAACCTTTCCTTATGTGATCCGTTCGTCACCTTGTGCACAATGCGCGTGGTTTCAAGCTGAGAACCGTACTGATAGACGAACACTCCCTCGTAACTCAATGTGCGTGAGGCGTTGTTAATTTTCATCAGCCACTCGTGCGCCGCATCGTTGGCGGAAACACCGATACTAAAAAACAAAGGCAACGCTAGAAAGAAAAGCCTAATGGCTGAATAAAGAAAGCTCATTGGTCGCTGTCGTAAGCAACTACGCGCACGTAGGGAAACATGTTGCTCATACCGATGGAGGCGAACTCATTATGCTCGACCAGATAAACATTAAGCACGCTTTCCAGTTCCGGCTTGTCCACATCCCAGTGCGTGGTGCCGGCGCGAATGTGTTCATCCCAGGGGGTGTCCTTAAGCGCCACGGACGTACCGGTTTGCACATCCGGTCTATTGAGCGTTTGCAGGCTAACAATGGCGACGGCCGCCACAGAGGCGGCGATGGCCAACGCACCCACCGCCTTCACAACCGATCCAGAAACGATTTTGCCAAAGGATTTCCGCGTGCGCAGAGACGGTGCGGTCTGGATCCGTTGCGCAATACGCTCGCTTAGACCGGGAACAAGCACGTCGTCCAGTTCATTTCTGATCGCCGCGCGCATCAGGTGATACCGCTCCCATGCGGTCCGCAATTCTGTATCCGAGGCGAGCGCGTCCAGAACGCGCCTTTCCTCGAGTTCATCCACTTCCGCATCAATAAATGCAGACAACTTCTCGTTCATGATGTTTTCGGTCAAATCTTTTGTCATGTTTCAAGTAACGGCTTTAGTTCCTTGTCTATGGCATCCCGCGCCCTGAAGATGCGTGATCGCACCGTCCCGATCGGGCAATCCATCACCTGTGCGATCTCCTCGTAACTCAGCCCTTCGATTTCGCGCAGGGTGATTGCGGCGCGCAGATCCGCCGGCAGAGCCTTAATGACGCGATGCACCGTCGCGGCGATTTCCTCTGTTAAAATGCTGCGCTCCGGTGTCGCCTGGTCGCGCAAGGCTCCGCCGCTTTCGATCAATTCCGCACCATCCAGCTCCAAGTCCGAATTTGGCGGCCGTCTCCCCTGAGAGTCCAGGTAATTTTTTGCGGTGTTCACGGTGATCCGATACAGCCAAGTATAAAAGGCGCTGTCACCCCGAAAACCGCCGATGGCGCGATAGGCTTTGATAAACGCTTCCTGCGCCACATCTTCCGCCTCTCCGCGGTCACGCACATAGCGTGCGACCAGATTTGATACTTTGTGCTGGTACTTTCTGACCAAGAGATCGAACGCCGTCTTGTCACCCTTTTGTACCCGTATCACCAGCTTCTGATCTACGCTGCGTTCTGACATGTCTCGGAAGTTCCGCTCCTCTCAGGAACGCAGTGCGCTGCCTGGAATAGACCGTTCAAGGTTAGAAAAGTTCGGCTTTAAGCTTGATTTTAAGGCTATTTTATCCAAAATTGTCCTTCGTCAGCCTAAACGTCGACGAACCCCTCTAGGCAAGCCGCGTATGATAGGATAATGCCGCAACATCGACCACGTTTTTCCGCCCCAAGCCGCCCATAAATGGATAACCTTGTCTCTTCCGACGTTTTGGTCGTCGGCACCGGCGTCGCCGGTCTAAGCGTGGCGCTTAGGCTGGCCGACCATGCCCATGTCAATATTCTGGCCAAAGCTGCGCTGGCCGAGGGGGCCAGTCTTTATGCTCAGGGCGGCGTGGCCGCGGTGTTGAACGAGAATAACGATTCTTTTGAGGCCCATATCCGGGACACCCTGGATGCGGGCGCCGGCTTGTGTCACCGGGACACGGTCGAATTTGTCGTCCAGCACGGCCCTGAAGCCGTACGTTGGCTTATCGACCGGGGGATCCCGTTTAGCCGTGATACTCAGCAAAACAAAGCCAGAACCTATCACTTAACGCGTGAAGGCGGTCACAGCCATCGCCGCGTCATCCACGCCGCCGACGCCACCGGCCGGG
>WGFP01000186.1 GCA_015492195.1 Acidiferrobacterales bacterium | reverse complement strand
CGTTCACACAGGGCGCGGAAATCATCCAGCCTGTCGCTGTCCACCGCGAGCACGTAACGTTCCTGCGCCTCGTTGCACCAGATCTCCATGGGCGACATTCCCGGCTGGTCGTTCGGCACCGCGCGCAAATCGAAATGCCCGCCGCGGTCTGCGCCGTTGACCAGTTCCGGCAGCGCATTGGACAACCCGCCGGCGCCGACGTCGTGAATCGACAGGATCGGATTTTTCTCGCCCTGCGCCCAACATTGATCAATGACTTCCTGACAGCGGCGCTGCATCTCGGCATTCCCGCGCTGTACCGAGGCGAAATC
This sequence comes from Acidiferrobacterales bacterium, assembly GCA_015492195.1. Taxonomy (GTDB): domain Bacteria; phylum Pseudomonadota; class Gammaproteobacteria; order Acidiferrobacterales; family Sulfurifustaceae; genus S146-88. The sequence continues at coordinate 13,145 of WGFP01000186.1, read as the reverse complement.
CAGTTCCTCGAGGCTTGCGCCCGCCGCCATGCTGGAGGCGGCACCCCCGCCGAGACCGATCAACATCGCCGGCCCGCCGAGCACGACGATGCGCGCCCCCGCCGGGAATTTGTTTTTGTGGACATGGTGTGCGCGAATGTTGCCGATGCCGCCGGCAAGCATGATGGGCTTGTGGTAACCGCGCACCTCGTCCGCCACCATTTCTTCGAACGTGCGAAAGTAGCCGCCGATGTTCGGGCGGCCGAACTCATTATTAAAGGACGCCCCGCCGATCGGCCCTTCGAGCATGATTTGCAGACTGCTTGCCGTGTGCCCCGGCTTGCCGTAATCCGTCTCCCACGGCTGAATCGCGCCCGGGATGCGCAGATTGGAGACGGAATAGCCGGTGATGCCGGCTTTGGGTTTTGCCCCGCGCCCGGTCGCGCCTTCGTCGCGGATCTCGCCGCCGGAACCCGTGGCTGCGCCCGGGTACGGCGAAATTGCGGTCGGATGGTTGTGGGTCTCGACCTTCATCAGGATGTGGGTGTCATCCTCGTTGTAGGCGTATTCACGGGTAACCGGGTCTGGAAAGAATCGCCCGACGCGCCCGCCTTCCATGACCGCGGCGTTGTCCTCATAGGCGACCAGCGTTCCTTTGGGATTGGCCTCATGGGTGTGACGGATCATGGCAAACAGGGAATGGTCCTTGCGCTTGCCGTCGATGATCCAGTCCGCGTTGAAAATCTTGTGGCGACAATGCTCGGAATTCGCCTGCGCGAACATCATGAGTTCAACATCGGTGGGATTGCGCGCAAGTCTCTGGAAGTTTTCAACCAGATAATCGATCTCATCCGCCGACAGCGCGAGTCCCAACTCCACGTTCGCGGTTTCGAGGGCCGCCTTGCCGTGGTGGAGCACGTCCACCACCGAAAGCGGGGCCGGGGCATCGTCGCGAAACAGGTCGGCCGCCTGTTCGAAGCCGGGCAGCACGTTTTCCGTCATGCGATCGTGAATCAGGGGCGCGAGGATCTCGCGCTCCTCCGCGCCCAGCGGCCGGCGGTCGGTCTTTTCTATATACCAGGCCACGCCCCGTTCCAGGCGCCGGATTTTGTCGAGCCCGCAGTGACGGGCGATATCCGTGGCCTTGGTGGACCACGGCGAGATGGTGCCGAGCCGCGGAATCACCAGCATCACCTCTTCCCGCGGCCGCCCTTCTTGTATCTCCAATCCGGTATTCGGGCCGTAGGTAAGCAGACGCTTCAGTATCTGGGTTTCCTTGGCGCCAAGTTCGGCGGACAACGCCGCAAAGTGCCAGTATTGCGCGTGGATGTCTTCGACTTTCACCACCCGCTTGCGCATATCACGCAACAGCTTCTCGCGCCGGAAAGGCGACAGCGCGGAAGACCCGGGAAGATTCAGGATCTGATGGACCGACAGATTTGCGCCGGGAAGGGGATGGGATTTGCTACGCGCCATTACCTTCCTAACTGTAGCTTAAATCCGGTTATTTGCCCGCGGCCGAGAGGAATGAACGCCATTTCGGACGGGCGGCCCAGATGTGCCGTAACGGGGTGTCTCAATATGGAAGCGCCGGCTACCGTTACTTTAATTGTTCGTAAAGCAGACTCAAAATACGATCGCTGGTTTTGGATTTATCCGGTGCGCCGTCCTCGCCCAATACTTTTACATTGGTACCCGGGTCGGTGGCTTCAAGATAAATCTGGTACTGATTTCGCGCCGGAGCTTGCTTTTTCCTTTTGAAGATCTTGGAAAAGAAGCCTTTCTTCTCGCGTGTATTCTCGGGATCGATGTAGCGGACGTAGTAAATGCCCTCTGACCGATTCCGGTCCTCCACCGTAAAACCGATCCTGTCGAGCGACAGGCCAACCCTGCGCCAGGCGCGATCCAGGCTGTCCTGAAGGCTGAGCAACGTATTCCCCTCGCCGTCCCGGATAAGCGCGGCGCGTTCCTCGGTCTGGCCCGTGGCAAGCTGGATCTCGGCCTGTCTCTGCTCCGCGCCCAGATGTACCATGAGCAAACGCAGCATTTCCGCCTCCAGCTCGGGGTCGGGGGGGCGCGGTTGCCACAAGGTTTGCACCGCGTCCGTCCCGCCTCCTTCCGCCACCACTTCCTTCATGCCCCGGTGGCTTAAATAAATTTCGGTCGTGTCGGGCGTCGTTCCGCGTTCAAGGCGAATGCGGAATTTATCGCGCGTGCCGGTGGAGTAAAGACTGCTCATCCACTTGGCCAATACTTTCTGAATTTTGCTTCCTACCTGCGCGCGGTTTTCCGCCCAGTCGGTTTCGAGAATGCCGGTGCGGGGATCTTCCTTGGCGATCAAAAGGCCGTTGTTCAGAATAAAGTCGCGCACCCTGGGCCAAAGTGCTTCCGGCTTGGCCTTCACCACCAGCCAGCGCTGCTGGCCGTCGCGCTCGATTTTCATGTCGGGGTACTCGGGGAGCACCGCGCTTCCCACGACGCCGGTCTGTTGAACGCCTCTCCCCTTGGTATATTCCGAATAGGTGGCCGTCGGTGACGGGGCGGCGCCGGGCGGAACATTCCTTGATTGGGGAAGCGTCGAGAGATCCGGCGGTACCTCAAGCGGCGGCAGCGTACGCGTGGACTTATAGTCGATCGTACGTTTCTTTGTGAACGTCGTACATCCGCTGACCGCGACCGCGACCAGCAAACAAACCAGCAATTTACCTACGTATGATCTATTCATTCTACTTCTACCCTTTTTAAATATAATTCGGGTGCATTCAGTGAATCACGCCCGCTGCGCGCATCGCCTGGCGCACCGTTTCGTGATGCCGGGCGGACAACGGCGTCAGCGGCAGGCGGATGCCTTCTTTGATCAGCCCCATTTCCTTGACCGCCCATTTCACCGGTATCGGATTGGACTCACAAAAGAGACCCTTGTGCAGTCCCATAAGACGCTCATTGATCTCCCGCGCCTTGTTTTCATCACCGGCGCGCGCGAACGCGCACATCTCGTGCATCTGTTTGGGTGCCACGTTGGCCGTCACCGAAATGACGCCCTTCCCGCCCAGCAGGATCAGTTCCAGCGCCGTGGCGTCATCCCCGGAATAAAGATCCAGTCTGTCGCCGCAGCGTTGCAGGATCTCCCGCGCGCGGTCCATCTTTCCGGTGGCTTCCTTGATTCCGACGATGTTCGGGATGGCGGCCAGGCGCTCAACCGTTTCCGGCAGCATGTCGCACGCCGTGCGCCCCGGTACATTATATAGTATCTGCGGGACCGGGACCGCCTCGGCCACGGCCTTGTGATGCCGGTACAGCCCCTCCTGGGTCGGTTTATTATAGTAAGGCGTAACCAGCAGGCAGGCGTCGGCCCCGGCCTGCTCGGCGCAGCGCGTCAACTCGATGGCCTCGGTGGTGGCGTTGGCGCCGGTGCCGGCGATCACCGGGACCCGGTCCTTGGCGTGCTCCACGACCAGCCGGATGACCTCGCAGTGTTCCTCGTGATCCAGGGTGGCGGACTCGCCGGTGGTGCCCACCGCAATAATCGCCTCGGTACCGTTTTCAATGTGGAAATCAATCAGTTTGCGCAGGGCCGGCACGTCGAGGGAACCGTCCTCGTTCATGGGCGTGACCAGGGCCACCATGCTGCCGTGAAACATAAGCCTTTGACCTGTTGCTGAAAAATGAACTCCGCATGGTACTTTCCGGACAGGGAGATGACAAGCTTGAACCGTGGGTGATCGTTGACCGGTTTGATCGCCTAATAATCCTGAAAAAAATCATTTGATCCACAGATTTCGCAGATTTGCACAGATTATGAGAATTCATTTCAAGCAATCTGCATAATCTGCGGATAACCGCCATTCATTTTAGGATTATCGGTCTAAAGGCGCCTCCGAAGTCTCGCAGCGAACTTATTCTGATCGATGCGGTTGACAATACGCCTTGCCAGGAAGCCGGGGATACCGACGTGGTCGGTGGCGATCGTCATCAAAATCGGCTTCAGGTCGGCGGGGTTGCCGCCGTCCGAGGCCATTAACGCTTTCGCATCCAGTGCCAGTCGAACAAATCTCCAATACTCCCACCAGAAAGCAAACGGAATATAAAGCAACACCCACAATGCCGCCGCGCTGACGCCGCTCCACATGAACAACGTATTGTCCATACCGACGGCGGCATAGATCGCCAATCCCGCCGGCACGAGTATACCTGCCAAATAGATGATTGCATGTTTGGCAACGAGTCCCACCTCGCTATCCCCAGTGCATTCTTTAAGTATCAAACTGGGCGCTATCGGATTTATTTTTTGTCACGCTCCCTGCCCGCCTTTTACTTACGCGCCTCCCGCCAGAGCATCACGGCCAGTCCCGCCGTGATTACAAAACCGAGCCCGCTTACCCACATGGGAATGGCGACGCCGTTGACGGTCATTCCCCAGCCCAAAATAATCCGGAGAAGGTGCGCGATCGCAACCAGCGTGAAAACAACAACAGCTATGGTTGTAAACGGTCTCATGTATAGTAGATGTTACCCGATCGATTCGGTCGTATAGCGATCAACCTTTATGGTGTCGGACCAGTGGTCGGCAGGCAAACCGGCCTTGCGTTTGAGATGCTGCAAAAAGTCGCGCGGCTGCGGCAATGACTCCCATACCGATGGCAAAAACGTGCCGCGATTGAGACCGTCTTTGAGGATTAAGCCATCCACGCCGGGGCGCAGTTGGCGAATCAAGTCCTCTTCCGACTTAAAACGTATAGGCTCGGGTGGATTCAAGATAGATAAATGAATATCAAGGCGCCCAAACTCCTGCCAGGTCAATGCCGAAAAACGCGGGTCGTTGAAGGCCGCGGCATAAGCATTCTTCACCACGTCCTGCACGAGCGGCTGTTCGGCTTCCAAGGTTCCAATGCAGCCGCGAAGCTTGTTATTTACATGGAGTGTGACGAAGCTCGCGGCATGCGCCTGTAACGCCGGCGAATAGTTCTGAGGTTTGATATCAAACATCTCGCCACAGAGCCCTTTCTCAATCGAGGCTCTGGCAAGATCCAGGAGCGTTTGCCGATCCTCGGAAGAAAGCGCAGTGACAATTTTATTCGATGACGTAGGCACCATAACCCACTACCTGATCGCGGGGCCCGACGGTATCGCCGGAGTTACGCAGATCAACGGTCTTTGCCCGCATGCCGCGCTTGCGCGCCACGTATAAAAGCCCGCTTACCGGAATACGCCCGCAGGCGTGATCGTAACCAATGTCTTCGTAGCGCAACGCCTCGATCGCCTGCGAGGTGGCGCCGTCGAGCTTCTGTGCAGCGGCATAAGGATGATAATGGCTGAGGTCGGAACTGATCACGATGAGCGTCTCCGGGCCGCCCCAGAGTTTTTCCAGCACCTCGCCCACTTCTTCCGGGTCGGCGTCACCGACAACGAGCGGCACCAGCGTAAACTCACCCAATACTTCCTGCAGAAACGGCAGGTGGACTTCGAGACTGTGTTCCCGTTCGTGGGCCTGGTCCAGAACGTGCACCTGCGACAGATCGGCGATTTTTGCAACCGCCTCCTGATCAACCGGGATGGCGCCGAGAGGCGTGACAAACTCCTCGGCGCTCGGCAGGGCAAGCCTCTGGAACCCCACGCGGTGCGCCGGGCCGAGCAACACCACGCGCCGGATCACGTCGCGGGCGGGCTTGAGCCTTGCATAGACCGATGCGGCAACCGGCCCGGAATACATGTAACCGGCGTGCGGTGCGATGATCGCCCGCGGCACCGTGCCGCCGGGTCTCACCGCCCCCAGAAAATCCGCAATCATGGTATGCAATTCGCCTGGATTATCGGGGTAAAACAGACCGGCAACCGCAGGTTTGCGCACACTGGCCATAAAAACCTCATTATCATCAACCCTGATACACCTTATAACATGTATCCAAACCGGCGTATTTGCAAGCATCAATCACCGGCGTATCCTCATTGTATTCGACTTACTCCGGCCGCATTTATATAACTATGGCCAAAAAGGACAGTTGCATAGATAAATGGTGGAAGCGGAAAAACTGGACGGGGTGGTAGCGACCAAGTACTGGCACACGCTCAAGGACGGACGCGTGCAGTGCGACGTATGCCCGCGTTTCTGCAAGCTGCACGAAGGCCAGCGCGGCCTGTGTTTCGTGCGCGCCAACCGGAACGGTGAAATTGTACTGACCACCTACGGCCGTTCCAGCGGCTATTGCGTTGATCCGATCGAAAAAAAGCCGCTGAATCATTTTCTCCCCGGCACGCCGGTCCTGTCCTTCGGCACCGCCGGTTGCAACCTCGCCTGCAAATTCTGCCAGAACTGGGACATCAGCAAATCGCGCGAATTCGACACCTTGGCGGACGCCGCTTCGCCGGAAACCATCGCCCGCGCCGCCCATGAACTCGGCTGCCGCAGCGTCGCCTATACCTACAACGATCCGGTCATTTTCATGGAATATGCCATCGACGTGGCCAAGGCCTGCCGCGAGCACGACATCAAATCGGTCGCGGTCACGGCAGGCTACATCACCGATGAACCGCGCCGGGAATTTTATCAATACATGGACGCGGCCAACGTCGACCTCAAGGCCTTCACCGAGGAGTTTTACTGGAAGATCACCGGCGCGCACCTGCAACCGGTGCTCGACACTTTAAAACACCTCAAACACGAAACGAATGTTTGGTTCGAACTCACCACCTTGATCATTCCCGGTCACAACGATTCCGACAAGGAATTAAACACAATGACCGAGTGGGTGGTGGAGAACCTGGGGCCGGACGTGCCCATGCATTTCACCGCCTTTCATCCGGACTGGAAGATGATGAACGTGCCCCCAACGCCGCCGGAGACCCTGACGCGCGCGCGGCGCATCGCCATGGAAAACGGCGTGCGTTACGCCTACACCGGAAACGTTCACGATGAAGACGGCGGCAGCACGTATTGTCATCAATGCGGCGGTAGACTCATCGGACGTGACTGGTATGTCATCACCGAATGGAACCTGGACGAACACGGCCGCTGCCGATCCTGCAAAACCGCGTGTGCCGGCGTATTTGAAGACAAGGCCGGAACCTGGGGCGCCAAGCGCCTGCCGGTGCGGCTTGAGAATTTCGCAGCTTGAAAACACTTCGCGCCTTCAAGAATATGCGCCCTCTAATATTAATTTCGATTGACGCATATCAAGGCCTCGAACCCATACAAATCATATATGCCTAAAAATGGCAGCAAGCATTGGGAACATTTTTCTCACGCGGCCGACATGGGCGTGCGCGGTTTCGGAAAAACCAAAGAACGCGCCTTTGAGCAGGCGGCGCTTGCACTGACGGCGGTAATTACCGATCTGAAAACGGTGGCGACGAACCATGCCGTGAAAATAGACTGCGAGGCGCCGGATGACGAACTGCTGTTTGTCGAATGGTTGAACAGCCTGATTTACGAAATGGCGACGCGTAAATTGCTTTTCGGCCGATTCGAAGTGCATATTGATGGAACGCGCCTGCACGCCACGGCATGGGGTGAAACCGCGGATGCGGTCAAACACAAGCCGGCGGTGGAGATAAAGGGTGCCACTTACACCGCACTCAAGGTGGCGCGGGACGATACGGACGGGTGGGTCGCGCAGACGGTGGTGGACGTTTGAGTATTATGATTTATCAATGGCCGTGCACTTTATTCATCGAGCGCTCCTCGGACGCGTTGAACATCGAATCGCGGGGCGCTCAGCACTCTACACCCTGGGTCCAGCCGAGGTCGCTCCTGCGCATCCTGCGCTTGCGACATTGGCACATCCGTGTGCGGCACGGCAAGTGAAACCAACACAGGCCGGTAATGGGTTAAGGTTTTCAACGCCCCTAGGCGGCACCGAGCCACTGACCGAGACGACGGGGCGCCCAACGGGTCGCGGGATGGGCCCGCGAGTTCGCACCCGGCACAGGGATGTGCCGTGTGCGAACCGCCGGAGACGAAGGGAGGGGGCGAGGGGAATCCGCCGCCTCGGGGCAAAATGGCTTTGGTTACTTTGGCCGAAACCAAAGTAACCCTGGGTGCGGGGCGGAGCATCCCGCATTCAAAAACACCGCCGTAGGCGGCACGACTGAGAAACGCGATGGACACAACACTCTTTAAACGTCGCTCTGAATACGAATGGGAGATCACACCCAGGGGCGGCATGCGTGTGCCGGCGGTGATCTTCGCCAGCGAGAGTCTGATCCGGGACATGGATCATAAGGTCCATGAACAGGTCTGCAACGTGGCCGCCCTGCCCGGCATCGTTCAGGCCGCCTACGCGATGCCCGACGCCCACTGGGGTTACGGATTTCCCATCGGGGGCGTCGCCGCGTTTGATCCCGCGGAAGGCGGCGTGATCTCGGCCGGCGGCGTCGGCTTCGATATCTCCTGCGGCGTACGCTGTCTCCTGACCTCCCTTACCCGCGACGATCTGATACCGGTACAGAAACAGCTGGCGGATACCTTATATAAAAGGATACCTGCCGGCGTCGGCAGCACCGGCCGCGTGCATTTAAACCGTGCCGAGATGGACGCCATGCTGCGCGGCGGGGCGCGGTGGGCGGTGGAACAAGGTTTTGGGACGGCCGCGGATCTTGAACGCATCGAGGAACGCGGCCGAATGCACGGCGCAAAGCCGGAGCATGTGTCGGACAAGGCCAAAAAACGCCAGCAGGACGAAATGGGTACGCTGGGTTCCGGCAACCATTATCTGGAAGTGCAACACGTCAGCCGAATCTACGATGACCGCATCGCCGACATCTATGGAATCCATGAATCCGATATCGTGATCAGCATCCACTGCGGCTCGCGTGGGCTGGGCCACCAGATCGGTACCGAGTTCCTGAAAAAAATGGCCGTCGCCGCCCCAAACTACGGCATCCATCTGCCCGACCGCGAACTCGCCTGCGCGCCCATCGACTCGCCCGTCGGTGAGGAATACCTCGGCGCCATGCGCGCGGCCATCAACTGCGCGCTCGCCAACCGCCAGATCCTGACCCAACTCGTGCGCGAGGTCTTCGCCGAGGTGCTGCCCGAGTCGGAACTTCCGCTTCTGTACGATGTATCGCACAACACCTGCAAGGTGGAAGAACATATCGTGGACGGCAAACCCCGGCGCCTGTTCGTGCACCGCAAGGGCGCTACGCGCGCCTTCGGTCCCGGTCATCCGGAAATTCCCGAAGCGCTGCGGGACGCCGGCCAACCTGTATTGATCGGCGGTTCCATGGGCACGGGTTCCTACATCCTGGCCGGGACCAAGGAAGCCGAGGCACATTCATTCAGCTCCGCCTGTCACGGCGCCGGCCGCGCCATGAGCCGGCATCGGGCGTACAAGAAATGGCGCGGGCGCCAGGTCGTCGACGAGCTTGCGGAGCGCGGCATACTGATCCGCAGCCCTTCTTCCCGCGGCGTGGCCGAGGAGGCGCCCGGTGCGTACAAAGACGTGAGCGCGGTGGTCGACGTCGCCGAATACGCCGGACTCGCGCGCAAGGTGGCCCGGCTTGAACCGCTGATCTGCGTCAAGGGGTAATAATACACTTTGACGCAAAGGCGCAAAGACGCAAAGAAAATAAAATAGACAGGATGAACAGGATAAAAAATCTTTTAATTCTCTTTTTTATTAATCTTGTAAATCCTGTTAATCCTGTCCATTCTGCTTTTTGACATTCTGTAGACTCTGTCTACTGACTTAAGGCCCTCGGCATGGCGAAACGGGTATACATCGGCACCAGCGGCTGGAATTACGACGCGTGGAAGGAGCGGTTTTACAAAGGGGTGCCGAAAAAAGACTGGCTGCGGTTTTGCGCTGCGCATTTCACCGGCATCGAAGTCAACGCCACCTTCTATCGCCTGCAAAATAAAAGCACCTTCGAACGCTGGTCCCGGGAAACCCCTGACGATTTTCGCTTTGCCATCAAGGGAAACCGTTATCTGACGCACAACAAAAAACTCTCCGAGCCCCTGCCCTCGTTGCGGCTCGAACGAAAACACGCGGAATGTCTCGGCGATAAACTCGCCGTTGTCGTGTGGCAATTACCGCGCCACCTGCAAAAGAATATGGACCGGTTGCGGGGGTTCGCCAAGGCGCTCGATACCTGGCCGAGACGACACGCCATCGAGTTTCGCCACAATTCCTGGTTCGATGACGAGGTGGCCGAGTGCCTGCGCGCGCACGGTCTCGCCGTCTGCCAATCCGATGCCGCCGACTGGCCGATGTGGGACGCCGTCACCACCGACCTGGTGTACGTCCGCCTGCACGGCCACACCCGCACCTATGCCTCGGCCTACAGCCGCGCCCAACTCAAGCCCTGGGCCGAACGGATACGACGCTGGCACAGGGAGGGGCGCGAGGTCCATGTCTATTTTGACAACGACGGCGAAGGCGCCGCGCCGTTCGACGCCCTGCGCCTGCTGGAACTGGTGGGAAATAAACCCCGAAACAAGAAACGCCCGACCCGAAACCGAATGCGCACCTACCCATAAGGTACTCCTCTCCTCACTTCGGCGTACAATAGTAACGATTCGGGGAGACCTAAGAATCCCGGTCCGGGAGGGGAATGATGGAATTGCAAAAACCGCATACTCTTGAACTGGAAGCGCACGACGCCCTGGTGGTGGTCGACGTGCAGAACGATTTTCTTCCCGGCGGAAGCCTCGCGGTTCCTCACGGGGGCGAAGTGGTGCCGGTTCTTAATAAATATCTCTCCGCCTTCCACGCGCGGCGCCTTGCGATCTACGCCACCCGCGACTGGCACCCGCCCGAGCACTGTTCCTTCAAGGCGCAAGGCGGCATCTGGCCGCCCCACTGCGTGGCGGAAACGCCGGGCGCGCAGTTCGCGTCCGACCTTAATCTTCCGCCGGAGACGACGGTGATCTCCAAGGCCACAGAACCCGACAAGGACGCCTACTCGGGCTTCGAGGGCACGGACCTCGACGCGCGCCTGCGCGACAAGGAGATCAAACGTCTGTTTATCGGCGGGCTGGCCACGGATTACTGCGTGCTGAATACCGTGAAGGACGCCATCAAGCACGGCTACGAGGTCTTGCTCCTGGAGGACGCGATCCGCGCCGTCAATGTCAATCCCGATGACGGACTCAAGGCGGAAGAAACCATGCAGGGCCTGGGCGCACGTCCGATCCACTTCGAGATCCTCGCCACTCGAGCGCCGCCGGAAAGGGAAATAACGGAGGAGGCATGACCAACCTCCAGTCATCCGCCCTGCTGACGGACCTGTATCAACTCACCATGCTCCAGGGCTACTTCGATCAAGGCATGGACGATACCGCGGTGTTCGAATTTTTCGTCCGCCGGCTTCCCCCCAAGCGCGGATTCCTGATGGCCGCGGGACTGGAACAGGCGTTGACGTTTCTGGAAAACCTGCACATCGAGCCAGAGGAACTGGAGTGGATCAAAACCTGCGGCCGTTTCAGCCGTGAATTCTGCGATTACCTGGCGGACCTGCGTTTTACCGGCGACGTACATGCCATGCCGGAAGGCACGGTGTTCTTTGCCGACGAACCCATCCTGCGGGTCACCGCGCCGCTGCCGCAGGCGCAACTTGTCGAGAGCCGGCTTATCAATCTGCTGCATTTCCAAACCCTGATCGCCAGCAAGGCGGCGCGTTCAGTGCTGGCGGCGCCGGATAAACTCCTGGTGGATTTCGGTCTGCGGCGCGCGCACGGGGCCGAGGCCGGTCTGTTGGCCGCGCGCGCGAGTTACCTGGCCGGATTTAACGGCAGTTCCAACGTGCTCGCCGGGCTTGAGTTCGGCATTCCGGTTTACGGCACCATGGCCCATTCTTTCGTGCAGGCCCACGACAGCGAAGAACTCGCCTTTGAACATTTCGCACGCGCCCAGCCGGACAACGTCATCCTGCTGATCGATACGTATGACACGGAAGCGGCGGCGCGCAAAGTGGTGGCGCTCGCCCCGCGCCTGAAACAGCAAGGCATCGCCATCAAGGCGGTGCGCCTCGACAGCGGCGACCTGGTCACGCATGCGCGCAAGGTACGAACAATTCTGGATGAAGGCGACCTGCAAACGGTCCGGATCTTTTCCAGCGGCAACCTCGATGAATATACCCTGGGCGATCTGCTCAAACGCGGCGCGCCCATCGACGGCTTCGGCGTCGGCACCCACATGGACACGTCCGCCGACGCGCCCTACCTAGACTGTGCCTACAAACTTGAGGAATACGCCGGCCGGCCGCGGCGCAAACACTCCGAGGGCAAGGCCACCTGGCCGGGCCGCAAGCAGGTCTACCGCCGGTACGAGGCCAACGGCAACATGGCGGGGGATATTATTACGGTGGAGGACGACCGCCAGGAAGGCGAGGCCCTGATCCGGCCGGTCCTGCGCCAGGGCCGCCGTCTTAACCCAGCGGCGTCGCTGGAGGAAATCCGGCAACACGCGGCCGAGGAACTCGCCCGTCTGCCGGCGAACCTGCGCAACCTCGGCGAGGAGCCGCCTTATCCCGTCACCATCGCCCCGGCGCTTGAAGAACTGGCCCGCGCGGTGGATCGAACCCTGTTGCAGAGCTGAAAGAAACCCTACGGTCATGCCCAAAGATCCCTTTATCACCGACATCTCGCGCCACATCTGGGATACCAAATACCGTTACCGCGAAGGCAATGTCATCCATGACCGCACCATCGCCGACACCTGGCGGCGGATTGCCCGGGCACTGGCGGGCGTGGAACCCTCCGCGCAGTCCGAGTGGGAAAAACGTTTCTATGACGCCCTGGAGGGATTCAAAGTTCTTCCCGGCGGGCGCATCCAGGCCGGCGCCGGGACCGACCGGCGCGTGACACTCTTTAACTGTTTCGTGATGGGTATCATCGAAGATTCCATGGACGGCATCTTCGACGGGCTCAAGGAAGGGGCGCTCACCATGCAGCAGGGCGGCGGCGTCGGTTACGACTTTTCAACGCTGCGCCCCCGTGGCACGCCGGCGCGCACCACCGGCACCATCGCCTCGGGACCGGTATCATTCATGCGCATCTGGGACAGCATGTGCGCCACCCTCCTTTCCACCGGCGCACGCCGCGGCGCCATGATGGCCACGCTGCGCTGTGACCACCCGGACATCGAGGAATTTATCATCGCCAAACAGGAAGAACACGAACTGCGCCATTTTAACCTATCGGTGCAGGTCACGGACGCCTTTAT